>NZ_BAABBP010000006.1:0-145025 GCF_039538025.1 Comamonas faecalis | reverse complement strand
ATTCAAATCCTCGGAGAAATTTGCAAGAAAACAGGTACTGGCAAAACCATACCTTGCAAATCGTGTACCCATCAATCCGAAGAATCACCAGTCAGATCAACGGCTTGTGAGTTGTTCAGGGCGGACTATCCAGCATGCTTGGCATGCCAAGCCGACACGCGGCCGCCGCAGACGCCCGATCAAAAAACCAGCGTGCGCCAACGCAAATCGATTGCCCGCGCCATGAACTGAACTGCGCCGCCGCGCTGCACGCCGGCCATCAGCACCTGTTCGTCCAGCTCCTGGGCAGCCAGCGCGTCCGAGCAGGCAAACAGCTGCGCGCCCAGCTCCACCGCTTCGCGCAAGTTGTCGGCAATCGTCTTGCCCGCGTGCTCGCTGGCGCGCAGGCCGGCCGCGACGCTCGGCACCAGCAGGTGCACGCTGGCAGCGGTGAAGTACAGCTCGACGGGTACGTCCATGGCAGCGGCAGCCGCCGCATGAAAGAACGGCGTGGCCAGGCGCTGCGGGCAGCTGGCGTCGGCCGACCAGAGCATCAACGCCACGCCGGCGGCATCGTTGCCGGTAAAGCTCACGCGCCTTCCCCAGGCGTCGGGGTCTGGATCGGCGCCTCCGGCTGCGCCAGCACATGGCCAAACGCGCGCGCGTGGTCAGCCATGGCCAGGGCCACTTCCGCGCCGTGCAGCAGCGCGGCGCGATCGGCGTCAAGGCCGCTCAGGCGCAGCCGCGCAATCCAGCCCTCGCCATAGGGGTCGAGGTGCACTAGGCCGGGACGCTGCTCCAATGCCTCGTTGACCTGAACCACCTCACCCGACACCGCCGTCTTGACCGGCACGATGGACTTGGACAGTTCGACCACCGCCACTGTCTGGCCTTGCTGCAGCGCCGTGCCCACGCGCTTGGGCCGGCACATGTAGATCTCGCCCGACAGCACGATGCCCAATTCCGTGATGCCAACGGTGGCCGTGCCGTCCGCGTGCACCCGCGCCCAGACCTGATGCTCCATCAGGTAGTAAAGATCGGCAGGGTGGGTCAGCTGCAGTTCAGTGGCCATGGTGCGTTTTCGTTGTTTGCTGTTTTGTAGCACAGCAGCTTATTCACGTAGCGGTTTGACGACCCATTTCAGATCGGTTCTTTCCGGGTGCGGCAGAACAGCAAAGCCCAGGCGCGTCATCAGCTTGAGCATCTTGGCGTTGTTGGCCAGCACCTCGCCGACGATGGATCTATACAACTTGTCGCGCGCGCAGTCGATGATGACCTCCATCAACCTGCGCCCCAGCCCACATTTCTGCCAAGCGTCGGCGACGGCCAACGCGAACTCGACCGACTCACCATCGGGCGTCTGCACATAGCGCACGCTGCCAACCTGGCGCTCGCCGTCGTCGTCGCGCACTACAGCAATCAGCGCCATCTCGCGGTCGTAGTCGATTTGCGTCAGGCGCACAATCTGACTGGGCGGCAGCTCCCGCGTGCCATCCATGAAACGGAAATGGCGCGATTCGTCCGACATCGCGCTGACAAAGGCCTGCTCCAGCACCGCATCTTCAGGGCGCACCGGCCGTACCTGGATACGGCTGCCGTCGCGCATGCGCCATTCCTGGCACAGCTGCGCTGGATAGGGGTGGATTGCTAAGTGCGCAAAACGGCCCTGATCTTCGCCGCGGATCGGGTCGATGACAACGCGCGCTTCCACCGCCTGGCAGCCCTGGGCATCGACGATCAGCGGGTGGATTTCCAGAGTCTCCAGCGCCGGAAGGTCGCACACCATGTTGGAGACGGCAATCAGCGCATCCTCCAGCGCCGCCTGGTCGGCTGCGGGCCGCGTGGCGCCGGCCTGTAGTGTCTGGCCCAGGCGAGTCGCCTCGATCAGGTTGCGCGCCAGCACCCGGTTGAGCGGCGGCAGCGCCACGGCCATGTCGCGCAACACCTCGCCCTGCAGGCCGGCGGCACCCAGCAGCAGCACCGGGCCAAACACCGGGTCGCGCAGCACGCGCAGCACAAAGTGCAAGGCATGCGAGCGCTCACGGCTGGGCGCCAGACTTACGTGCAGCGGTGCGCCGCCGTCGGCCTCTGCGTCCTGCAACGCAGCCAGGTCGTGCAATGCCGAGCGCACCGACTCCAGACTGGAGAGCTTGCGGCGCACCGCCTGCTCCGCTGTACTGGCGGGCGCACGCACCGTCTCCAGATACATATCCACCGGCAGGCCCAACTGCTCGGCAACAAACAACGCCTCGGTAATACTGTGCGCACCCAGGCTGGGACGCACCACCACGCCGTAGCTGTGCAGCAAGGCATGCGCCTGCATGCGTGACAGCTGAGAGCAGCGCTCGGCAATCAGCGCGTCGACCAGCGCCCGTCCATTGCCCGACGCGGCGCGCTGCGTGCCGCGCCCGGGGCTGGGCACTTCCAGCAGCAGTTTTTGGTTGTCGTAGTAGTTGGAGATGTTGTGAAATAACTCAATGACGGTGTCGGGCGTGCGAAATACCGGTACGCCGGCGTCTTCCAACGTCTTGCGTGCACTGCCGACAAGCTGCCCGCCCATGAAGCAGCAGCACAGCGCCACTGCGCTCTCGCGGGCAATGCGCACCAGCCCTTCGGCCACCACCTGGGGCGAGACCAATGCCATTGGCGAGAGCACGATGAGCACCGCGTCGACCGCCGCGTCACGCACCAGTAATTGCGTCACTTCCAGGTAGCGTTCGGTGGTTGCGTCGCCACTGAGGTCAATCGGGTTTGCGTTGTGCCAGTCGGCGGGCAGCAACGGCTTGAGTGCGGCCTGCGTATCGGCTTGCAGCGTCGCCAGCGGAACGCCCAGGCGGCGCGCGCTGTCGGCGGCCATGCGCGCCGGGCCAGTGCCGTTGCTGATGATGGCCAGACGGCTGCCGCGCGGGTGCAGGCCGCCGGCGAGCGCACGCGCCGCATGAAACAGCTGGCTGACGTTGCTCACACGTACCGCACCGGCACGGCGCACGGCGGCGTCAAACACCTGATCGGCCAGCGCGGCTGCGTCACCATCCAGGTCATCGTCGCTGGCGTGGTTGCCCGACTTGAGCACGATGACCGGTTTGATCCGCGCGGCCGAGCGCAGCGCGCTGATGAAGCGGCGGGCGTGGCGAATTTTTTCGACGTGCAGCAGGATGTAGCGTGTGTGCTCATCGTTGGCGAGGTAGTCGAGCACATCCCCAAAGTCGATATTCATCGCCTCACCCAGCGATACCGCCAGCGAGATGCCGACGCGACTCATCGTTGCCCAGTCGAGGACTGCGGCGCACATCGCACCCGACTGCGCCACCAATGCCAAATCGCCCGGGATGGCGCTGATGTCGGTAAAGGTGGCGTTCAACGCCACGTGCGGACGTACAAACCCGAGCGACTTCGGCCCCATGAAGCGCACGTCGGCGCTCAATGCAGCTTCGCGAATGCGCCTCTCAATCGCCGCGGCATTGCTTGCGACGCCCGCCGGATGCGAGACGACGATCACATGGTGAATGCCCACGCGCGCGCACTGCGCAATCACCTGCGCAATCGTGCGCGGCGGTGTCGTGATGATGGCCAGATCCACCGGCACCGGCACCGATTCGATGTCGGGAACGCAGGGCTGACCCAGCAGCGTGTCATGGTGCGGATTCACTGCCACCAGCCGCCCCTGATAGGCATGGCTGAGCAGGTTGTTGAAGATGACGTAGCCGGTGCTACCCGGGTTTTCCGACGCACCGATGACCGCAATTGAGCGCGGATCGAACAGGGCGCTGAGATAGTGCGTGGTGGACATGGGTGCCTTTGCTGCCAGTGATCCGCCGACCGCATTCGGTCGGGCTCGTCAGTATCGGTGGGCGCAAACCGCCGCCGGCGCAAGCGCCGCGTCTACATGCCCAGATAGGCTGCGCGCACCTGCTCGTTGGCAATCAGCTCGCTGCCGCTGCCTGTGAGCGTGATGCTTCCCGTCTCCAGTACATAGGCGCGGTCGGCAATGGCCAGCGCGGCAAACGCGTTTTGCTCCACCAGAAAGATTGTCATGCCCTGCTCTTTCAGGGTTTTGACGACGTTCAAGACTTCTTCGACCAGCAGCGGCGCCAGGCCCATCGATGGTTCATCGAGCAACAACACCTTGGGCCTGCCCATCAGCGCACGGCCAATGGCCAGCATCTGCTGCTGGCCGCCCGACAGTGTTCCGGCCGGCAGCTGGCTTTTTTCCTTGAGCACCGGAAACATGTTGTAGACCTTTTGCAGATCACCCTCCACCTGCCCCTTGGGCTGGGTGTAAGCGCCCAGGCGCAGGTTGTCTTCGATGCTGAGCGGGCCAAACACCTGCCGCCCCTCCGGGCTCTGGCAGATACCGCGGCGCATGCGCAGGTCGGCGCGCAGACGCGAGATGTCTGCACCGTCAAACATGATGCGCCCGGCGCTCATTGGTTGTACGCCCGAGAGCGTACGCAGAAACGTCGTCTTGCCCGCACCATTGGCGCCGATCAACGCGACCAGCTCCCCCTTGCGCACCTCCAGGTCGATGCCTTTAAGCGCCTTGATGCGGCCGTAGCAGCTCTCCATGCCATGCACCGACAGCAACACGTCGGCCGCCGCCGCACGGCTACCCGGTTGCAGCGCGCCAGCGCTGCGTGCGCCCAGGCCAATCGACTCCGGCGCCAGGCTGGCAATGCGGTGGTAGAGCTCGCGAAATTCTGCGCGCGCCTTGCTGCCGAACAGCGGGTCTTCGTTGTCCAGAAACGCAGCGTCAATCTCAGCCCAGTCGGCCTCGGTCAGCAACTCGCGCGCCAGTGGCATCACGTCTTTTTCTTCGCTGCGCACATGACTCTTGAGCGCGGCGGTGTAGGTATTGAGCGCCTGCAGAAATTCATCGGTGGCCTGGCCGGCGCCGCCGGCTGCTGCGGCCGCCAGGCGCGCGCGCAAGCCCTTCAGGTTCTCGACACCGTTGCTGTGTTCGGCCTGCAGACGGTCAAGCACTACATCGGCCAGTGTCGTGCGCTCGCGCAGCAGACGAAACAGATAATCGTCCTCCTTGGCGTGATGGGCCTTGTCCATAAACTGTTCGATGTAGTCGAACACCGAGCTGAAAAAGGCCTGCTCCAGCGCGCCACCATCGCGCACCTCAGCGGCAACCTGATCGAGCGTCGTGGCAATACGCCACAGATTCTGATGCTCTTCAGTAATGATGCGTAGCGATTGCATGGCTGCGCGTCTCCTCAATGCGTGCCCAGGTAGGCGGCGATCACGTCGGGGTTGCGGCGGATCTCCTCGCCCGTGCCCTCGGCCAGTTTTTTGCCGTAATCCAGCACCAGAATGCGGTCTGACAGATTCATCACCATCTTCATGTCGTGCTCGACCAGCACGACGGTGACGCCGGAGTCGGCCATCTTGCGCACCAGTTCGTCGACCGCCTGTGTTTCGGTCGGATTCAGGCCTGCAGCTGGTTCGTCAAGAAACACCAGGCGCGGCTTCATCGCCAGCGCGCGGGAAATTTCCAGACGCTTGAGCGCGCCGTAGGACATGGCGTCGGCGCGTGCATTTACGTACTCGCCCAGGCCAACGAATTTCATCAGCTCGGCTGCCTCCTGGCGCAGCTGTGCGTCGCGCTGGCGTAGCGTCGGCCAGCGCAGCGCTGCCTTGAGCGGATTGCGGTCAAGCTGCAGGTGCGCGCCTACCATGACGTTCTCTAGCGCACTCATGTTCATGCAGATCTGCAGGTTCTGGAAGGTACGCGCAACGCCGCGTTCAGCCAGTTCATTGGGTGAACGCCCTTCGATCGCCTCGCCATCGAGGCGAATCGTGCCCGTCGTCGGCTTGTAAACGCCAGTGATGAGGTTGAACAGCGTGGTCTTGCCCGCGCCATTGGGGCCGATGACCGAATAGACGATGCCGGCGTCAATCGTGAATGAGACGTTTTGCACCGCCTTGACGCCGCCGAAATGGATGGACAGTTGGTCAACTTGCAGCAAAGTCATCGCTCTCACCCCTTTCGCGACCAGCGTGCTGCCAGCGTTGGAACCAAGCCCTTGGGCAAAAAAATCATGCAGACCATCAAAATGGCACCAAAAATCACCGTCTCCCAACCTTCGAACGTTGCCAGCGCCTGCGGCAGCGCCGTCAGCAGTACTGCGCCGATGACCGAGCCCCAGATCGACGCCATGCCACCGATGACGACCATCGTGATCAGCTCAATCGAGTGAAAAAAGTCGGCAAAGTTAGGACTGACGAAGCCGACATAGTGCGCAGTGATGCTTCCCATGATGCTGGCAAACATCGCAGAGATGATGAAGATCGCACCCTTGTAGCGCGCGATGTTGACGCCTACGACCTGCGAGGCAACCTCAGAGCCATGCAGCGCGCGCAGCGCACGGCCAAACGGCGAGTCGATCAGGTTCAACGACGCCCAGACCGACACCAGCAGCAGAACCGCAATTACCCAATACCACTGGCGGTCGTTGGCGATCTCCAGGCCCAGCAGTTCCATCGCAGGCACCGGCATGCCATCCGGGCCACCAGTCCACTGTGTCTCGTTGCGCAGTGCAATGCTGATGATGATGCCCAGACCGAGCGTTGCCATCGCCAGATAATTGCCTTTGAGGCGAAAAATGGGCCGTGCCACAATGGCAGCGAGCAACCCGGCGGCGACAGCGCCGGCACCCATCGCCAGCAACGGGTGCCAGCCAAAGTGCGTGGGTAGCGCGGCCGATGCGTAAGCGCCCATGCCGAGAAAGCCTGCATGGCCCAGGCTGATCTGGCCGGCAAAGCCTACAAGCAGATTCAGCCCGATGACGATGATGGCGTTGATGGCCATGCGCACCGCAATATCCAGGTAGAAGCTGTTGGGCACGACAAAGGGCAGTACCAGCAAGATGACGCCCAGCAGGTACAGGCCGTGATAGACACTTTTGTGCATGGCTTACACCCGCTCCGTGGACTTGCCACCAAACAGCCCGTTGGGCATGAAGAACAGAATCAGAAGGATGAGCACAAACGGGATCGCATCCTTGTAGGCCGACGAGATATACCCCGCGCCCAGCGCCTCCAGAATGCCCACCAGCAACCCGCCGACTACCGCGCCCAGGCCACTGCCCATGCCGCCGAGGACCGCCGCGACAAAACCTTTGAGGCCCAGCATGATGCCGACGTCATACGAGGTCATTGTGATCGGCGCCAGCAAAATGCCACCCAGCGCACCCAGCGCCGCTGACAGCGCAAAACTCATCAACAGCACCCAATCCGTCGGAATGCCGACAAGTTGCGCCGCGAGCCGATTGGCCGACGTGGCCAGCATGGCCTTGCCTTGCAGTGTGCGCGTGAAGAACCACCACAGCACCAGTACTGCCAGCGCTGTGCCGCCCAGCACCCACAGACTTTGCGGCAGCAGCGTCGCGCCCAGAATGGCGATCGGTGTGTCACCCGAGAAAGGCGCCAGAATGAAGGTGTTTTTGCCAAAAAACACCGCAGCCAGCCCGCGGATGAAGAGCGATGCGCCGATCGTGATGATGATCAACACGACGGTATCGGCGCCCTTGACCGGCTCGATCGTCAGTTTTTCGATTAATACGCCAACAATGGCCGGCAACACAATGGCCAGAACAAAAGCCAGCCACAGCGGCAGCCCCCACTGCGTGAACGCCACCGCCAACATGCCGCCGAGCATGATGAACTCGCCCTGGGCAAAGTTGATTACGTGGCTGGCGTTGTAGATCAGCGCAAAGCCCAGCGCCGCCAGCGCGTAGGTCGCACCGACGGTGATGCCGGAGAACATGTATTGCAAAAACTGCTCTAGCATGGCGCGCTCCTGCGCTTGTGATGTCTGGGTGACATGCTGCCTCCTTGTCGTGGTTGTTTTTGCGCCGGCCGCCGCCGGACATGTGTATCGAGAGTTTGCGCGCCAGGTTATTTCAGAAGATGGTCTGCGTCTGCCACCGTCGGCTGCTGCTGCACAAAAAAACCTTCCGTGTAAATCATGTCAGCGCTCGCGCCCAGGCGTTTGCAGGTTTCTACGCAGGTAGCAGTGAACTCGGGGCTGCCCGCGGCAAAGATGGTGTGCTTGGACAGGTCGGCAAACATCTTGGGCAGCAGCACATCGACACGCCCATGCTCAAAGCCCTCGCGCTTCTCGCGCGTGAGCGTGACCTTGTAGTCAAAGTTACGGTGCTTGGTGCGCCACCAGGCCATCATGCCGCGCGCGTAGGCGTCCGCCTCGGTGCGCGCCGACAGCACCAGCATGACCGGCTTGCGGAAACCTCGGCGCAGCGCCGTCTCGGTCAACGCCATGATGGGAGCCAGCCCCGTGCCAGCAGCCAGGCACAAAATGGGCGTCTCCACCGCCGGGTCACCAATAAAGGTGCCATAGGCGCCGTTGATCTTGATACTGTCGCCCACGGCCAATTGGTCGTGAACCCAGGCACTGGTCACACCGCCGTCGGCGCGTGCCACATGCAGCACTAGTTCACCATCGGCGCGCGGTGCGTTACTGATTGAATAGGCACGCATTGGAATGCCAGCGCGCGGATCACCGACAGTGACGTATTGCCCAGGCCAATAACGAATGGGCTGGCCTACGGGACGCAGGTGCAACTCCAGCGCACGCGCCGCCATCGGGCGCTTGTCGATCACGACGAACAGTGCGTTCTCGCGCGGCGGAAACAGCTTGGGGCGTGCGTCTGCAGTACCCCACTCGATGACCATCTCATCGGAAATAGGTTTGGCCATGCACATCAGGCCAAAGCCCTGCTTGCGCTCTTCGGGCGACAGCGCCATGTCCAGCACCATGCCTTGGTCGTACTGTCCCTCCAACACCTTGACCTTGCATTCGCCGCAGGCGCCTGCGCGGCAGTTGTTGGGCAGTGCGTAGCCAGCCTTCTCCAGCGCCATCAAAACGGTGTCACTGCCACTGCATTCCACGCTTTTGCCCGAAGGCTGGATGGTCACACGGGCCATGTTTCACTCCTGTACACAATCGGATTGACGGGCCGGCGCCGCGGCAGGCGGCGCCGGCCCGCAAGCGGCGCGCAACCGGTCGGACTTTGCCGACCTGCCGCGCCCGCCTTCGAGCACGCTCAGAACACCGGGATGATGTCTTCCATGTCGACGTCAGAAATCTCCTGGCCGGAAATGCCCACCTCGGGGATGGCCGGGAACGGAATGTCATAGCGGTCGAGCACGCCCTTGAGGTTGAGGATGGCCTGGCGCCAGTTTTCCTTCTTGGCCTCGTAGGTCGGGATGCCGAAGCCCGCGCCGCGCGCCACTTCCTCGGCCTCGCGCTGGTTGTCGATGAAGTCGGCAGGCAGGTCCCAGAACTCCATCGGCGGCTCGAACAGCACGGCCGACAGGAACAGGTAGCCGGCACGGATCTGCTTGGTGACGATGGACTTGTTCTCGTCCTTGAGGCCCGGGTAGTCGCGCTCCATCACCGCCATGCAGATGGCCATGTGGCGGCCCTCGTCGCGGCCGATGTTCTTGAACGCTTCCTTGAATACGGGCTCGCGCGAGTTTTCGTACATCTGCTTGAAGATGGTCGCCGCGGCGATCTCACCCATCAGGAAGGAGCTGAACAGCACCGCCAGGTCGTACTTGGGCACGGCCTGCTTGTAGCCCGTCCAGTAGCGGCCTCCATTGAAGTACAGCCACTTGGCGTTTTTCTGCAGGCGCCGGCCCAGGTCGGTCTTGGGCTCGTAGGTCAGCGGGTCGGGGTGGCCCAGCAGCTTGGTGATCGACAGGCCGCACATGATTTCATGGCCCTGCTCGTCACGGGTGACCGAGAAGAAGCACTTGCGCACCGGGTCTTCCTCATGCACCTCGTAGGTCTTGATCAGCGCCTCGGCAAACACCGGGGGCGCCGAAGCGTCGAACACCGACAGCAGCGTCCACCAATAGGCGATGGCCTCGCGCTCCTCCCAGCTGTAGCTGTCGACATCCAGCGTGTCCCAGGGCAGCTGCTCCGGGTCCCAGATTTCACGCTGCGAAGCCTCCCAGACCTCCTGCAGCTTCTTGGTGCGGCTGTGCCAGGACAGCGGATAGACGTTGGGCTGCTCGGTCTCGGGTGGCAGCTCCATCTTGTCGGCAAAACGTTCCTTGCTGTGTGCCATATCTCCTCCGGGGTGGTTGGCTTGGTTTGGATGGAAAGGGTCGATCCGCCAAAAACTGCGGATGGCGCAATTATGATACTTTTTAATTTTTTTTGTGATTTTTTTTCTATCACATCATAGGTACATACCCTAGGAATCCATTGCCCTAATGAAAATTGATATCGAATCAATTTGAAATTTTCATTTATTATCATATAGTTATAAAAAATATTTGATGTTTAATATCCGCTGATCATTGGACTCACCATCTAGTTCGTAAAAAAATTTAGATACCAATATTTGACTTTAACAATGTCAACTTGTATCGTTATGTCCACCATGCAGTGGCGTGACATTGCACGCTGCACCCACCACCCCCTGAAAAGAGAACCATGACGCATCCACTGCTCGAGAAACACCGCGCCACGCTCGACGGCGCCCTGCACACCATCGCCACGCGCAGCTACTGGTCGGCCTACAACGAAATGCCCAGCCCCAAGGTCTATGGCGAGAATGCGCCGGCCGACGGCAAGAAAGCGTTCGAAGCCCACCTGGGAAAACGCTTCGAGCTGGATCAGCCCGGCGTGCGCGGCTGGTACGAGGGAGAGCACTCGCCCTATGGAGTGGACTTGAACGTGCACTACCCGATCTGCGACCATGAGGCCCTGATTGCCGCCGGCCAGAAAGCCATGGAAGGCTGGCAGCAGGCGGGGGTGGCTGGGCGTACCGGCGTCTGCCTGGAAATCCTCGCGCGCCTGAACGCGCAGAGCTTCGAAATCGCCCACGCGGTGATGATGACCACCGGCCAGGGCTGGATGATGGCCTTCCAGGCCGGCGGCCCGCACGCGCAGGACCGCGGGCTGGAATCGGTCGCCTACGCCTGGCGCGAGCAGTCCTTCGTGCCCGGCGAGGCGCTGTGGGAAAAGCCCCAGGGCAAGAACCCGCCGCTGGTCATGAAGAAGCACTTCGAGGTCGTCGGCCAGGGCGTGGGCGTGGTCATCGGCTGCGGCACCTTTCCCACCTGGAACACCTACCCCGGCCTGTTCGCCGCGCTCGCCACGGGCAACGCGGTGGTCATCAAGCCCAACAACAGCGCGGTGCTGCCCGCCGCCATCACGGTGCGCACCATCCGGGCGGTGCTGGCCGAGAACGGCGTCGACCCCAATCTGGTCAGCCTGTGCGTGCCGGGCGACCGCGCGGCAACGCAAAAACTGGTCACGCACCCGGCGGTGCGCATGATCGACTACACCGGCGGCAACACCTTCGGCCAGTGGCTGATCGACAACTGCCGCCAGGCACGCGTGTATGCCGAGCTGGCCGGCGTCAACAACATCGTCATCGACTCGACCGACGCCTACAAAGCCATGCTGCGCAACCTGGCGTTTACGCTGTCGCTGTATTCCGGCCAGATGTGCACCACCTCGCAGGCCATTTTTGTGCCGGCGGCGGGCATTGACACCGACGAGGGCCACAAGAGCTTCGACGAGGTCTGTACCGACCTGGGCCAGGCACTCACCAGTTTTCTGGCCAAGCCCGAGGTGGCGCACGCCGTGCTGGGTGCGGTGCAGTCGCCCGACACGCTCAAGCGCATTGCCATGGCCGACAGCGGCACGCTTGGCCATGTGGTGCGCAGCTCCACCCAGCTGGAGAACCCGGACTTTCCCAAGGCCATCGTGCGCACCCCCGTGCTGCTGGCCTGCGACGCCTCGGACGAGCATTCCTACATGGAGGAGCGCTTCGGCCCGATCAGCTTCGTCGTCAAGACGGCGGACACCGCCTCGGCCATCACCCTGTCGGAGCGCCTGGTGGCAACCCACGGCGCACTCACCGTCGGTGTCTACTCCACGCGCCAGAACGTGATCGACGCCATGACGCGCGCCACGCTGCGCGCCAAGGTGGCGCTGTCGATCAACCTGACCGGCGGCGTCTTCGTCAACCAGTCGGCCGCCTTCTCCGACTACCACGCCACCGGCGGCAACCCCGCGGCCAACGCCTGCTACAGCGACGCGGCCTTTGTCGCCAACCGCTTTGTCGTCGTGCAGCGGCGCTACCACGTCTGAGGAGCAAGCCATGGCCTTCAGCGACATCCAGTTCAGCATCGACGCGGGCGTGGCCCGCCTCACGCTCAACCGCCCGGAAAAGCTCAATAGCCTGACGGGCGCGATGCACGGTGAAATTCGCGCCGCGCTCGACCAGATTCAAGCCGATGCCTCGGTTCGCGTGCTGGTGCTCACCGGCGCCGGGCGCGGCTTCTGCGCAGGCCAGGACCTGGCCGATCCGCAGATGGCCACGGTGGACGGGCGCATGCCTGACATCGGCAATGTGGTGGAAAATCACTACAAACCCCTCATCCTGCGCCTGCAGAACCTGCGTGTACCGACGGTGGCGGCAGTCAACGGCACGGCCGCTGGCGCCGGCTGCTCGATTGCGCTGGCCTGCGACCTGGTCATCGCCAGCGACAAGGCGTCGTTTCTGCAGGCCTTCTCGCGCATCGGCCTGGTGCCCGACACCGGCGGCACCTGGTTTTTGCCACAGCGCGTGGGCATGGCCCGCGCCATGGGGCTGGCGCTGCTGGCTGACAAGCTGCCTGCCACCCAGGCCGCGCAATGGGGACTGATCTGGGAGTGCGTGCCCGAGGCCGACTTCACCGCCCGCGTGGACGCGCTGGCCGCGCAGCTGGCCGCCCTGCCGACCAAGGCGCTGGTGCGCACGCGCCAGGCCATGCATGCAGCGCCCACGCACACGCTGGAACAACAGCTGTCCATGGAAGGCGGCCTTATGCGCGAGCTGGGCTGGAGCCACGACTACGCCGAGGGCGTGCGCGCCTTCATGGAAAAGCGCGCGCCGCGCTTCACCGGAGAGTAAGCCGCATGGACGCCACCACCCTCCCGACCGATCCTCAGGCCCTGGCCGACGCCACCGCCCGCGCGATGTTTGCGCGCGACCGCGCCGCGCAGGCCCTGGGCATGCACATCGAACGCGTGGGCCCGGGCAGCGCGCTGCTGACCATGCCGGTGCGCGCCGACATGGTCAACGGCCACGCCATCTGCCACGGCGGGCTGATCTTCAGCCTGGCCGACACCGCCTTTGCCTACGCTTGCAACAGCTACAACAAAAACACCGTGGCGTCGGCCTGTCATATCGACTTTCTCGCGCCGGCGCGCGAGGGCGACCTGCTCGAAGCCGAGGCCACCGAGCGCTCGGCCAGCGGGCGCACCGGCGTCTACGACATCACGGTGCGCAGGCCCGGCGGCCAGATCGTGGCCCTTTTTCGCGGCAAGAGCTACCGCATCAGCGGCGAGGTGATTGCCGGCCTTGCCCAGACCCATTCCTAAACATCCGACAGGAGACAAACATGCCCGTCAAAACCAGCCAGGACGGTGAGCTCGACGCCATCGAAGCCGCCAGCCGCGACGAAATTTCCGCGCTGCAGCTCGAGCGCCTGAAGTGGTCGGTGCGCCACGCCTACGACAACGTCGCGCCCTACCGCAAGAAGTGCGACGAGCAGGGCGTGCACCCGGACGACCTGAAGCAACTCGCCGACCTGGCGCTGTTTCCCTTCATGACCAAGGCCGACCTGCGCGACCACTACCCCTTTGGCCTGTTTGCCGTGCCGCGCGAGAAGGTCGTGCGCCTGCACGCCTCCAGCGGCACCACGGGCAAGCCCATCGTGGTGGGCTACACGCAAAAAGACATCGACAACTGGGCCAACCTGGTGGCGCGCTCCATCCGCGCGGGCGGCGGGCGCGCCGGCGACATGGTGCACGTGGCCTACGGCTACGGCCTGTTCACCGGCGGTCTGGGCGCGCACTACGGCGCCGAGCGCCTGGGCTGCACCGTGGTGCCCATGTCCGGCGGCCAGACCGAGAAGCAGGTGCAGCTGATCATGGACTTCAAGCCCGACATCATCATGGTCACGCCCTCGTACTCGCTGGTGATTGCCGAGGAGTTCGAGCGCCTGGGCGTGGCGCCCGAGGACATTTCGCTCAAGGTCGGCATCTTTGGCGCCGAACCCTGGGGCGAGGGCATGCGCGGCGAGATCGAGCGCAAGCTGGGGCTGGACGCCATCGACATCTACGGCCTGACCGAGGTCATGGGCCCGGGCGTGGCCTCCGAATGCATCGAAACCAAGGACGGCCCGGTGATCTGGGAAGACCATTTCTACCCCGAGATCATCGACCCCGAGACCGGCGACGTGCTGCCCGACGGCGAGAGCGGCGAGCTGGTCTTCACCTCGCTGACCAAGGAAGCCTTTCCCGTCATCCGCTACCGCACGCGCGACATCACCGAGCTACTGCCCCCGACGGCGCGATCGTTTCGGCGCATCGGCAAGATCACCGGCCGCTCGGACGACATGCTGATCATTCGCGGCGTGAACGTCTTCCCGACGCAAATCGAGGAAATGATCCTGCGGGATGCACGCCTGGCAGGGAATTACCAACTCGTCGTCACGCGCGACGGCCACCTGGACAGCATGGAGGTGCGCTGCGAGGTGCAGCACACACTCTCGGGCCAGCTCTCGCCCGCCGACATGCAGCTTATCGGCAAGGAGCTGCAACAGCGCATCAAGACCAATATCGGCGTGTCCACTCAGGTGCATGTCATGGCCTATGACTCGATTCCGCGTACCCAGGTCGGCAAGGCCCGGCGCGTGATCGACGAGCGCCGCCGCAGCTGACCCACCACTGCCCTTTTGCGTTTCACCCCACCACAACCCAAGGAGACAAACGATGAAACACCCTCTCGTAAAGCTGGCCGCCGCCGCGCTGGCGTTTGGCCTGGGCAGCAGCTTTGCCGCTGACCCGATCAAGATTGGCTCGGTGCTATCCGTCACCGGTCCTGCTGCGTTTCTGGGTGACCCCGAACTGAAAACGCTGCAGCTGTATATCGACGACATCAACAAGAAAGGCGGCGTCGACGGCCGGCCACTGCAGCTGGTGCACTACGACGACGGCACCGACGCCAACAAGGCCAACAGCTTCACCAAGCGCCTGATCGAGGATGACAAGGTAGACGTGCTCGTGGGCGGCACAACCACCGGCTCGACCATGTCGTCGGTGCCGCTGGTGCAAAAAGCCGGCATCCCGTTCATCTCGCTGGCCGGCGCCGTGGTCATCGTCGACCCGGTCAAGAAATGGGTGTTCAAGATGCCTCACAGCGATCGCATGGCCGTTGAAAAAGTGTTCGAGGACATGAAGAAGAACGGCATCACCAAGATCGCGCTGCTGTCAGAAACCTCGGGCTTTGGCGCCTCGGGCAAGAAAGAGACCGAGGAAGTGGCCGGCCAGTACGGCATGACGCTGGTGGCCAACGAGACCTACGGCGCCAAGGACACCGACATGAGCCCGCAGCTCACCAAGATCAAGTCCACACCCGGCGTGCAGGCGGTCTTCGTCTTCGGCTTGGGCCAGGGGCCGGCCATCGTGACCAAGAACTACAAGCAGCTGGGCATCACGCTGCCGCTGTACCAGTCGCACGGCGTGGCGTCCAACGCCTTCCTCAAGCTGGCCGGCAACGCCGCCGAGGGCGTGCGCCTGCCCACGCCCGCGCTGCTCATTGCCGACAAGCTGCCCGAGAGCGATCCACAGCAAGCCGTCACCACCGCCTATGAAAAAGCCTACAAGGAGGCCTTCAAGACCGACACCTCCACCTTTGGCGGCTACGCCTACGACGGCCTGATGCTGGCGATGGACGCCATCAAGCGCGCCGGCGGCACTGACAAGGCCAAGGTGCGCGACGCGATCGAGCAGACCAAGGGTTTTGTCGCCACCAGCGGCACGTACAACATGTCGCCCACCGACCACATGGGGCTGGATCTGTCGGCCTTCCGCATGGTGGAGATCAAGAACGGCGACTGGGTCGAAGTCAAGTAAGGCCACCGCCCCGCCGGCGCTTTGCCAGAGGATGCGCGCGCCTGCATCCAGTCCATGGAAGTCGGTGTGCGCGTGCTGCGCGCCATGGCGACGGGCCAGCGCGCGATGATGCTCAAGGACATCGCCGCCGCGGCCGGCATGGCGCCTTCCAAGGCGCACCGCTACCTGGTCAGCCTGATCCGCTCCGGCCTGGTCGAGCAAGACCCGGCCAACGCGCGCTACGACCTGGGGCCATTCGCCCTGAGCATGGGGCTGGTGGCGCTGGATCGGCTCGACCGCATTCGCCTGGGCCAGAACACCATCGCCCAGCTGCGCGACGAGGTCAACGAAACCACCGCGCTGGCCGTCTGGGGCGGCGACGGCCCGGTCATCGTGCGCTGGGAGCGCCCGCGCCGCCCCATCACCGTCAACGTCACCACCGGCACCACCGGCACCACCGGCACCACGCTGGACTTGCTCAGCTCCGGCACCGGCCTGGTGTTTGCCGCCTGGCTGCCGCAGCAGGCCACCGCGGCCCTGCTGGCCAGGGAAATGACGTCCGAGCGCCTGCCCGAGGCGCTGCGCAGCAAGCAGGCGGTGAACGCCCTGCTCGAACGCATACGCAGCCAGGGCTATGCCACCACCGCCAGCTACCACTATGTACCCGGTGTCGCGGGGGCGGCCGCACCCGTGTTCAACGTCAAAAACGAAATCAGCATGGCGCTGCTCACCGTTGGCGTGCAGGGCATGTTTGACTGCTCGGAGGACGGCGCCGTCGTCCACGCGCTCAAGCGCCATGCGCGCCAGCTGTCCGAGCGCCTGGGCGCCACGCTGTACGCGGGCGAACCCATTTCCGCCGTCTATCCCGATCTGTCGCTGCCAGGTTGATGTCTTTGTCCGGGAGAGGCCGCGTCATTCCATTTTCAGATCCGTCGAGCGCGCGAAGACCAAGCGCAGGCCGTGCCGACGCTCGGCCTATACAGCCGGCAAAGCCATCGGTTGATCTGGAAATGGCATCACACCTTGATGGGGTCGGTGCGTGCAAAACGCTGCCACAGCGACAAATCCACCTCCGGGCGGCTGCCATCGGCCAGACAGACCTGCTCGTCCAGGTGGCGGTCCGACGCCTCCTCCAGCCGCTGGTACATCTCCTTGCACAACAGGCGCGCAAGCTGCCCGGGCCAGCGCTGCGGCAGCAGCACCTCCGGCAGCTCCGGGTCGCGCAGCAGCAGGCGGCGGTAGTCGTGGATGAGCAGGAGGCGCAGCAAAAAGGCCTGTGCGTCACTGACGCCGGCCAGTCCCTCGCGGCGCATCACATCCAGCATGGGCTGGTAAACGCCAATGAATTCGGTGTAGGCGGCGGACAAATGGCTCAAATCCCAGGCGCGCGCCACCAGGTCGGCGTCGGTGGCAGAACGCGCCAGCCGCGCGTCCGCAGCGAACAACGGCAGTAGCTTGGGCAGCACCGGCGCCAGGCCGTCGGCAATCAACGCGTCCAGCACATCGGTCAGGTCGGCACCGGGGTGGGCAAAGCAGTCATTGCCCAGCGCGCCAAAACCTTGCCAGAACAGCGCCCGGCGCAACGCGTCGCGCTGTTTGGGCTCCAAGTCACCGACGACCAGAATGACGCGCCAGCGCCTGTCCCACAGCGGAGCACTCGATGCGTAGATGTGGCGCGACGCTTCCTCAAAGCGCCTGCGGCCCGACTGGGTCAGCAAATAGTCGGAACGCCGCCCGACGCTTTGCACGCGCAGCCATTCGTCCTTGACCAGGCGAAACACCGAGGTACGAATCAGCCGCTCATTGAGCTGCAGCGGCTCCAGCAACTGAATCAGGCTGCCCAGCCAGATGCGACCACCGCGCGGCAAGATGGCGTCGCCAAAGGTGGTGATGATCAGCGAGGTCGCGCGCACGCGCTTTTGCTGTCGAAACGACTCCAGTCGCTGATGGACGAGTTGGCTCACAAACAATCGCGCGCAAGTGACCCTGCGCGCGCAGATGAAAAAATCAAGGCGCGTGCCACTCTAAATCGAACCCTGGCACGCAAAGCGGCAAATTATCCCACGCACACCGAACGTCATCAGCTCCAGCGCTGCCTGCTTTCAGCGCTGCGCCGTCGCCAGCCGCAGCGCCAGCCCCAGGAAGACCACGCCGGCGCCGCGGTTGAGCAGCCACTGCGCGCGTGCCGAGCGCAGCAGCAGGCTGCCGAAGGTGCCCGAGAACAGCGCGATGGCGCCAAAGACCAGCAGCGATGCCAGCATGAAGACCAGGCCCAGCACCATGATTTGCTGCGCCATGCTGGCGCGCGCCGGATCGGCGAATTGCGGCAGAAAGGCCAGGAAGAACACCAGCACCTTGGGATTGGTGAGGTTCATCACCACGCCGCGCCCCACCATGCGCCAGGGGTTGGCGCGCGCGCCCTCCTCAAGGGCCTGGCCGTGCGGCACGTGCAGCGCCGGTGCGCGCAGCGCGCCCCAGGCCAGCCAGGCCAGGTAGGCCGCGCCGACGAGTTTGAGCAGCGTGAACGCGGTGGCCGACGCCGCCACCACCGCCGCCAGCCCCAGTGCCACCGCCGCGGTATGGCCGACGATGCCGATGCACAGGCCGACGACCACGCACAGCCCCGCGCGCCAGCCGCGCTGCGCCGACTGCAGCAGCACGAAGATGTTGTCCGGCCCGGGCGAGAGCGCAAGCAGCACCGAAACACCGAAAAAGGCGGCAAGCGTCTGGATGGAAGGCATGCGGCGGGCCTGTCATGAAGCAATGAAACCCGCCATTGTGCGGCCAAGCTGCGCGCAGCCCGCGGCATGGCGCAACCTGACCGACAATGGCCCGCATCGACGCCGCCGCGCCGCACGCCTCACATCGCCCGACATGGATTCCTTCGTACTGCTGATCGTCATCGCCCTGGTCGTCTCGGGCATCAACGCGCAACAACAGCGCCAGCGCATTGCACTGCTGGGGCGTGCGCTCAAGCCCTACCAGGTCGAGCAGCTGATGGCGTCGCTGATCGAAGGCTATCTGCGCGCGATGGGCGAGCAGGACGCCGAGCGCCGCGCCCAGGTGCTGGGCCTGCAGCAGGCGAGCGAGGTGCAGCTCAGCGAGCAGTTCGAGCGCCTGGTGGCCGACTTTCGCCGCACGCCGGCGGCGCAGGCGCGCGTCAGCCGCCTGCCCATCAGCCTGCCCTTCGTGCCCAGGCTGTTTCCTGCGGCCTGCTTTGACATGCGCGCGCTGCTGGCCATCCACGGCGAAGGCATCGCACGCGCCGCGCGCAACGACCTGCAGCTGAACGCGCGCGACCGCGCCTTCATGATGACCGCCGAGCTATTGCTGATGCAGCACAGCTGCCACTGGTTCTGCAAGTCGTTCTCGGTGGCGTCGGCGCGCGTGCTGGCACGCCACCAGACGCACTACGCGCAAATCGTCGAGTCGGTATCGCCGCAGACGCGCCGCGCCTACCTGGCACTGGTGGCGCCGGGCCGCAAGTCCACGCCCTGACCCTGCGCGGTCACGATCGCGCCCTCCAGCGGATCAAGCCCTTCGGGCAAACCGTAGAGCGCATCGCCCGTCGCATGGCGGCGCGCGCCCCAGGCGGCCTGCACCAGGCACAGCACCGCGTCCAGGCAGTCGCCGCGCGCGTCCTGCACCAGCACGTCGCACAGCGCGGCGCCGGCCCGCAGGTGCAGCTCCAGGCCCGTGGCACCGGGTTGCTGCAGGCGCGCCAGCAAGTCCTGGCGCGCGGCCAGGCGCTCTGCGCTCTGCTTCGCCCGCGTGTCGCTCTTGTAGCTGCGCCGTCCGATCAGCGCGCGCGCCAGCAGGCCGGGGTAGGCCTCCAGCGCAACGCGGCGCGCGTCGCCCTCCAACAGGCCCGGCAGGTGCCAGCCGGCGGCGATCAGCCGCGGCACGCCAGCGTGCATCATGAAGGCCACCGGCGGGTTGACCCACTTCATCGACGGGCTGGAGCCGGCCGGGCCGTCGGTGGCTCGGTGGGCAAACTTGCCGCCGGGCGGGCGCTGGGCGCAAAACGCCGCAAAACAGTCGCGAATCTGCGCGCGCGTCAGGCCGGCGTAGTGCGCCATGCAGGCCTGCCATTGCAGCGGCCAGCCCAACGCCTGCACCAGCTCGCGCGGCAGGCCGAACGGCAGGTCGAAACCCGCCACCACCGGTGCGGGCGGCGCCCGCAGCCAGTCGCCCCAATCCTGCAGCGACTCCAGCGCCTGCAGGCGCTGCAGCACGACGGCGTCGCCATCCAGCTGCCCCAGCGCCAGCACGATGGGCTTGCGGCGCGTGGGGCTGCTGGAGAAGTCGCAGCCGGCAAGCAGCGGTGCCACGGCCTACCCCAGCGCCAGCGCCACGACGCCCGCGGCAATCAAGAGCGCACCACCCACGCGCGCGGCGCGGTCGCCCTCGCCCAGCAGGTGGCCGCCCAGCAGCGCGGCAAACAGCATCGACACCTCGCGCGCCGGCGCCACCAGCGACAGCGGCGCGTGCTGCATGGCAAACAGCACCAGCACGTAGGCAATGGGGCTGAAGATGGCCACCATCAGCGCGTAGCGCCACTGCTGATGCCACAGCCGGCGCGCAGTCGGCAGGTCGCGCAGCACGGCCGGCGCCAGCAGCACGATGCGCACCAGATTGCCCATGTAGTCGACCAGGATGGGCGAGAGCAGCGCGACCTTGACCGCGTAGCCGTCGACCACGGTGTAGCTGGCGATGAACACGCCGGTCAGCACGCCGTAGATCAGCCCCTTGCGCACGCGCCGGCGCGCCTGCGGATGTGCCCCCGACTGCGCCGTGCGCAGCAGAGCCGGGCCGCCGGCGATCAGGAAGACGCCGCCCACCACCGCGGCAATGCCGGCCACGCCCCACGGCGTCAGCCGCTCTCCCAGCAGCAGCACGGCGACCAGCGACGACAGCAGCGGCCCGGTGCCGCGCGCCAGCGGGTAGACCACCGTGAGGTCGGCCTTGCGGTAGCCGCGCAGCAGCGTGACGTAGTACACGACGTGCAGCGCGCCACTGGCCATGACCAGCGTCCATTCGCGCGCGCCCCACAGTGGCACGGCAGCGCGCCCCAGCCACCATCCCAGCGGCGCCCAGGCCAGCATCATCAGCACCGAGGTGAAGAAGGCAAAGCGCGCGTCGCCGCCGGCCTTTTTGGCGGCGATGTTCCAGCCGGCATGGATCAGGCCGGCCAAAATGATCAGGGCGAAGGCGGTGGGGGACACGGCTCAATGAAAAAACCGCAGCGCCGGGCTGCGGTTGGTGTGGGTGGCGGCCGCTATCAGCTGCGGCCGTTGGTGCGCCCGGGGATCAGCGAGAGGAATTCGCGGCGCAGCGTCGGGTCGTTCAGGAAGGCGCCGCGCATGACCGAGTTCAGCATCTTGCTGTCCATCTCGCGCACGCCGCGCCAGGACATGCAGAAATGGCTGGCCTCCATCACCACGGCCAGGCCGTCGGGTTCGGTCTTCTTCATGATCAGGTCGGCCAACTGCACCACGGCCTCTTCCTGGATCTGCGGGCGGCCCATCACCCAGTCGACCAGGCGCGCGTACTTGGACAGGCCGATCACGTTGGTGTTCTTGTTGGGCAGCACGCCGATCCAGATCTTGCCGATCACCGGGCAGAAGTGGTGGCTGCAGGCGCTGCGCACCGTGATCGGGCCGACGATCATCAGCTCGTTGAGGTGCTCGGCGTTGGGAAACTCGGTCACCGCCGGCGCCTGCACGTAGCGCCCGTTGAAGACCTCGTGCAGATACATCTTGGCGATGCGCCGCGCGGTATTGCGCGTGTTGTGGTCGTGCGTGGTGTCGATCACCATGCTGTCGAGCACACCCTGCATCTTGTGCTCGACCTCGTCGAGCAGGCGTTCTAGCTCGCCCGGCTCGATGAACTCGGCGATGTTGTCGTTGGCGTTGAAGCGCCGGCGGGCCGCACGCAGGCGCTCGCGGATGCGCACCGAAACCGGCACGCCTTCGTCCTGGCTGTCGGCAGAGGCAGGGGAGGCAGAAGTCATGGCGGCATGGTAACAGGGATGCCCGCGCGCCGCCGCTACGCCTTGATGCCCCCAGAATGCCGGTTCACGGGCGGCGCAAGCTATGAATTCAAGAGCGGCGCGCGCCTCCTCAATAGCGGTTGCCCGTCACCCACAGCGCGGCGCGCATCAGGGCGAACGCAACGCGGTCAAGCACGCGCTCGCGCCAGGGGCGCTGGGCGTACTGCTGCGCATCGATGGGGCCGCTGCCGCCCTGCATGGCCTGCACCAGGCGCGCGCGCAGCTGGCGGGCAAAGCCGGCGTCGCGCACCATCACGTTGGCCTCGCGCGCCAGCAGCAGGCTCAAGGGGTCGAGGTTGCTCGACCCGACGGTGGCCCAGGGGCGGTCGCCGTCGGCGTCGATCACTGCCACCTTGGCGTGCAGAAAGCTGGGCTCGTACTCATGGATGTGCACGCCCGCGGCCAGCAGCTGGCCATAGACCGGGCGCGCCGCGTGGTACTGCATGAAGTACTCGTAGCGCCCCTGCAGCAGCAGGTGCACGCGCACGCCGCGCTGCGCCGCCAGCACCAGCGCCCGGCGCAGCTTGGCGCCGGGGACGAAGTAGGCGTTGGCAATCACGATCTCCTCGCGCGCCCGCGCAATCGCGCGGCGATAGGCGCGCTCGATGCGCGTGCGGTGACTCAGGTTGTCGCGCAACAAGAACGCGGCGTAGACGGTGCCACGCTCGGCAGCGCCGCTGCGGCGCGGGTGGCGCTGCACGGCCGCTGCCGCGCGCAGATCCGCCAGCGCCAGATCCAGGCGGCGCTGGCTGGCGTCGTGCACCGCCTGCATGCGCCACCACAGCCGCTCCATCACGTTGCTGGCGTAGTCCACCAGCGTGCCCTGCACACGCACCGCAAAGTCCAGGCGTGGCGCGGCCAGCCAGCCGTGGTTGGGATCATAGAAGTCGTCCAGCACGTTGATGCCGCCGCAATACAGCACGCGCCCGTCAACCACGCACAGCTTGCGGTGCAGCCGCCGCCAGCGCCGCGGCAGCAGCAGGCCCAGCGGCCCCAGCGGCGAATACACGCGCACCTGCACGCCGGCGCCGGCCAGGCGGTCGGCCCAGTCCTGCGGCAGGCGGCCGGTGCCTACGCCATCGACCACCAGGTGCACGCGCACGCCGCGGCGCGCCGCGCGCGCCAGCGCATGCGCCACGCTGGCGCCGCTGGCGGTGAAGTCGAAGATATAGGTCTCGAACTGGATGTCCGTCAGCGCCCGATCCATGTCCGCGATCAGCGCCGCGAACAACTGAGCCGCCCCCTGCAGCAAGTCCACGCGGTGGTCGGCGCCGGCCTGGCGCGCGCCGGGCACCTCAGGCCTCCACGCCGCCGTGCCGGAGCGGGGGCGGCGCCATTACAGGCGGAACTCCGCGATCAGCGGCAGGTGGTCGGACATGCGCCACCAGATGCGCCCGCGCGGCACCTGCAGGCCCAGCGGCAGCAGGCCGCGCACATAGACATGATCGAGCTGCACCACCGGCAGGCGCGCCGGGTAGGTGTAGGCGCGCTGGCGCGCCGCGTCGAACTCGAACAGGCCGAAGCCGGCCAGCATGCGCTTGACGTGCAGGCCCCAGTCGTTGAAGTCGCCGGCGACGATCAGCGGCTCGTCCTTGGGCACCTCGCGCGCGATGAAGCGCTGCAGCTGCGACACCTGGCGGATGCGGCTGCCCGGGATCAGCCCCAGGTGCACGACGATGGTGTGCACGCGCCGCCCCTGCACCTCCACCTGCACGTGCAGCAGGCCGCGCTGCTCGAAGCGGTGGTCGGAGATGTCCTCGTGCTGGTGCTCGATGACGGGCCAGCGCGTCAGCAGTGCATTGCCGTGCTCGCCATGTCGCGTGTAGGCATTGGTGCTGTAGACCGACGCATAGCCCTCGGGCGCCAGGTACTCGGCCTGGGGCACGTCGGGCCAGCGGTCGAAGTAGCGCGCCTCGCGCCGGTTGAGCCGGCGCACCTCCTGCAGGCAGACGATGTCGGCGTCGAGCTGCTCGACGGCCAACCCCAGGTTGTGGATCTCCAGCCGCCGCGCCGGCCCCAGGCCCTGCACGCCCTTGTGGATGTTGTAGGTGGCCACGCGCAGAATGCCCGCGCGCTCGATGGGCAGTTCGGAGGCAGCGAAGTCGGCAGGCGGAGCGGAAACGGCGGCAGATGTCATACGAAACGGGGCAACCACAAAATGGCTTCGGCATTGGACGGCGAGAAGCACCGGTCGGCGGCTTCGCGCCAATCCAGCCATGCATATGCCGTATGTTCGCGCGGATTCAAGACCACCGGCGTTCCAGGGGGAACCTGCAGGCCCAGTACATGCTCGCGGTTGTGCGTCACGCCCGGAGCATAGCGCCAGCTCCACTGCGCGTAGATCTCGTAGACGTTCTCCAGCCCCCAGTCGCGCAGCACGCAGCCGCCGGCGCGCACGTCGATGCCTGTCTCCTCGCGCACCTCGCGCGCCGCCGTGTGCTCCAGGGTTTCACTCAGCGCCTCTTTGCTGCCCGTGACCGATTGCCAGTACTCCCGCCCCGGGCCCGCGTCGGCACGGCGGATCAGCAGCACCCGCAGTGCCGGCGTGTAAATGACCACCAGCACGGATTCAGGAATTTTGTAAGCCATGGACAGTTTCCTTCAGGTCTGTGCGCACCACCGTCCCACATCGCTGCAAACGATACCCATGGCCGCCATGATTTCAGCCACCCGGCGCAACAGCAAGCACAGGGGTTTTCAACCATGCGGCAGCAGCGGACGGGCGACCGGCATCGCCCGCCTTCCCGTGCTCATTCTTCCGCAAAAAAGTCGGAATCAATGCGTTTGAGCTGGTAACTGGCCGCCACCGACACGCCCAGATCGTGTTCGATCATCAAATCGGCCAGGCGCTGGCCGTCGATCAGCACCACCTTGTACTGGGTGTTGGTGGCGGCGTAGTCGCGCGCCTCCTGTGAAAAGCGCGAGGTGGTAATGAAAACGCCCTTGCTCGCGCGCTGGCCGGCCAGTGCGCCGACAAACTGCTGGATGTCCGGGCGCCCCACGACATTGGTCCAGCGCTTGGCCTGCAGATAAATGGCGTCCAGCCCCAGGCGGTCCTCGTTGATGACGCCGTCAATGCCACCATCGCCGCTGCGCCCGACGGCGCGGCCCGCCTCCTCGCGGCTGCCGCCATAGCCCATCTTGATCATCAGCTGCACCACCAAGCGTTCGAAATAGGCAGGGGAGCAGGAAGCCACTCGCTCCAGGACTTCGTCTGCCAGTGCTGTCAGTGCCTTCTGGTATGCCGATTCAATGATTTCGTCTGGCGTCAAATCCGACACCAATCCGATGGAACTGCCCAGTTGCTCAGGCGCCGCCTTCGTTTTCGAACCGCTCCTGAACGCCATGAAATCCGGATACCGAGTCAGAAACTCCACGTCGATATGACGTGGTTTCTGGTTCACTGCCTCACGACCAAGATCGGTGATTTGCACGTTCCCGCGCTTGGGTTGGCATACCAATCCAGCTTTTTTCAAGTAGGTCTTGGCCCACCCCACACGGGACGCAAAAGTCAAAGTACCGCCACTGGGCAGCAACTGCATCCGCTCTTCCGCAGTCAGGTGAAACTCGTCAGCCAATTCCTGCTGCAGTTCCTTCAAAACGCGCTCACGCCCATCGGACAACCGAAGCAACAAAGGCAACATCAAGGTTTCGTAGTCGGGAATCGCCATCCATCCTCCAAAAACAAAGGGCGCCCGAAGGCGCCCCGGAATTTTGCCCGAAGGCCTACCTGCTATCAGTTAACCGCCGGCAGCGGATTGCGCAGCCGGATATGCAGCTCGCGCAGCTGTTTTTCATCCACCGGCGACGGCGCCTGGGTGAGCAAATCCTGCGCACGCTGGGTCTTGGGGAAGGCGATCACGTCGCGGATCGACTCGGCGCCGGCCATCAGTGTGATCAGGCGATCGAGGCCAAAGGCCAGGCCGCCGTGCGGGGGCGCGCCGTACTGCAGCGCGTCCAGCAGGTAGCCGAACTTGGCGCGCTGCTCCTCGGGCGTGATGTTGAGTGCTGCAAACACCTTGGCCTGCACGTCGGCGCGGTGGATACGCACCGAGCCACCGCCCATCTCCCAGCCATTCAGAACCATGTCGTAGGCCTTGGACAGGCAGGCGCCCGGATCGCTGTCCATCAAGTCCTCGTGGCCGTCCTTGGGCGAGGTGAACGGGTGGTGCACCGCCACCCAGCGGTTGTCCTCTTCGTCGTGCTCGAACATCGGGAAGTCCACCACCCACAGCGGCGCCCAGCGGTCTTCGAACAGGCCGTTCTTCTTGCCGAACTCGCCCAGGCCAACCTTCAGGCGCAGCGCGCCAATGCTGTCGTTGACCACCTTGGCCTTGTCCGCGCCAAAGAACAGGATGTCGCCGTCCTGCGCGCCGGTGCGCTTCAAGATTTCGGCAATCGCAGCGTCGTGAATGTTCTTGACGATGGGCGACTGCAGGCCGTCGCGCCCCTTCGCCACTTCGTTGACCTTGATCCAGGCCAGGCCCTTGGCGCCATAGATCTTGACGAAGTCGGTGTAGCCGTCGATCTCGCCACGGCTGATCGCAGCGCCGCCGGGCACGCGCAATGCCACTACGCGCCCGCCCTTGCTCGTCGCCGGTGCCGAGAACACCTTGAAGTCCACGTCGGCCATCACGTCGGTCAGCTCGGTGAATTCGAGCTTGACGCGCAGGTCGGGCTTGTCCGAGCCGAAGCGGGCCATGGCCTCCTGGTAGGCCATGGTCGGGAACTCACCAAGGTCGACGCCCAACTGCTGCTGGAACACCTCCTTGACCATGCGCTGGAAGATGGCGCGGATCTCTTCCTCGCCCAGGAACGAAGTTTCGCAGTCGATCTGCGTGAACTCGGGCTGGCGGTCGGCGCGCAGATCCTCGTCGCGGAAGCACTTGGTGATCTGGTAGTAGCGGTCGTAGCCGGCCACCATCAGCATCTGCTTGTACAGCTGGGGCGACTGCGGCAGCGCGAAGAACTGGCCGTCGTGGACACGCGAAGGCACCAGGTAGTCGCGCGCGCCCTCCGGCGTGCTCTTTCCCAGCATGGGCGTCTCGATGTCGATGAAACCCTCTTTGTCGAGAAAGTTGCGCACCTGGATCGCTGTCTTGTAGCGCAGCATCATGTTGCGCTGCATCACCGGGCGGCGCAGATCCATCACGCGGTGGGTGAGGCGCGTAGTCTCCGACAGGTTGTCGTCGTCCATCTGGAACGGCGGCGTGACCGAGGCGTTGAGCACCACAAGCTCGTGGCACAGCACCTCGATCTGGCCGCTTTTCAGCTTGTCGTTGGTGGTGCCCTCGGGGCGCGCGCGCACCAGACCCACGACCCGCACGCAGAATTCGTTGCGCACGTCTTCGGCCACCTGGAACATCTCGGGGCGGTCGGGGTCGCAGACCACCTGCACATAGCCTTCGCGGTCGCGCAGGTCGATGAAGATCACGCCGCCATGGTCGCGGCGGCGGTTGACCCAGCCGCACAGGGTGACGGTTTGGCCCATCAGGGCTTCGGTGACGAGACCACAGTAGTGGGAGCGCATGGACATGGTGTTTTTTCTTTCCGGCGCCCCCGCGGGACGCGATTGAAACAAGGCTTAGGCGACGCCGCGGTCGATGGCCGCGACCGGGTCGGGCGGCGTCACGACGCCCATCGAGACGATGTATTTGAGCGCGGCGTCGATGCTCATCTCCAGCTCGATGCAGTCGCTTTTTCGCACGATGACGAAATAGCCGCTGGTGGGGTTGGGCGTGGTCGGCACGTAGACGCTGACGAAGTCGTCGCGCAGCCAGCCGGCCACCTCACCACCGGGCGCGCCGGTAATGAAGGCCACGGTCCACACGCCCTCGCGCGGCCACTGCACTAGCACCGCGGTGCGAAACGCGTTGCCGCTCTCGGAAAACAGCGTGTCAGAGACCTGCTTGACGCTCGAATAGATCGAGCGCACGACCGGAATGCGGCTGACCAGCGCGTCGCCCCACTCCACCAGCTTGCGGCCGGCAAAGTTGCTGGCCAGCGCGCCGACGATCAACAGAATGGCCAGCGTGAGCAGCACGCCAAAGCCGGGAATGTGAAAGCCCAGCAGGCGGTCGGGCTGCCAGGCCTCGGGCAGGATGGCCAGGGTCTGGTCCAGCGCGCCGACGATGGAGGTGAGCACCCAGGCGGTGATGACGCCGGGCACGACGACCAGCAGGCCGGTGAAGAACCACTTGCGCAAGCCACCCATGCCAATGCCCTCGCGTCAGGCCGCCGTGCCCAGGCTGGCTGCGGGGCTGGCGCCGGCCGCGCCCTCGGCAGAAGACGTGGATGCGCCTTCGGCCGGCGCGCTCTTGCGGCCGCTGAAGTCGGTCGCGTACCAGCCGCTGCCCTTGAGCTGAAAGCCCGCGGCCGTCAACTGCTTGGCAAACCCGTCCTCGCCGCAGGCGGGGCACTGGGTCAGCGGGGCATCAGAGATTTTCTGCAGCACGTCGCGGGCGTGGCCGCAGGCGCTGCAACGGTAGGCATAGATCGGCATGGACAGCCCTGGCAATTGCGCAAAACCGCCCATTATAGGCAGCCGGCTGCGTGCCGGCGGGCACGGGGCGGCCCATATTCAGGCCGGGCTGCCCTGGTAATGCGGCGTGCGGCCCTTGTGGTCAGCAATGAACTGCGGCGCCAGCGAACCGCCGATCATGCCGACGAACGCCGCGATCAGGCCGGCCAGCTGCTGCGGAAAGGCCTCGTTGAGCACCGGGCTGGCGACGAACCACAGCCACACCACGATGCCCAGCGCCACCGCCAGCAGCGCGCCCTGGGTGGTGGCGCGCTTCCAGTACACGCCCATCAGCAGGGGCACGAAGGCGCCGACCAGCGGCACCTGGTAGGCGCCGGAGACCAGCTCGTAGATCGACGAGCCCTCCATGGTGATCGAATACACCAGCACGCACAGCGTGAAGACCAGCACGCTGATTCGCATGGCCTTGAGCGTCTGCTGGTCGCTCATGCCGGGCTTGAGGTTGCGCAGGATGTTCTCGACGAAGGTGGTCGACGGCGCCAGCAGCGTGGCCGACGCGGTGGACATGATGGCCGACAGCAGCGCGCCGAAGAAGGCCACCTGGAGCGGCACCGGCATGCGCTCAAGCACCAGCGTGGGCAGAACCTTCTGCGGGTCGTCGTCCAGCAGCGTGGCCACCTCGGGCATGACCATCAGCGCCGAGATCACGACGAACATCGGCACGAAGGCGAAGCCGATGTAGAGGATGCCGCCGATGACCGGACCGCGCTGCGCGGTCGTGGCGTTGTTGGACGACATGACGCGCTGGAACACGTCCTGCTGCGGAACCGAGCCCAGCATCATCGTGATCGCCGCGGCAAAGAAGAAGGTCCACTCCCTGGCGCCGCCCGTGGGCAGCAGGTTGAACTTGCCCTCGCGCGCCGCGTAGTCGACGACCTTGCCCGCCCCGCCGGCCATGTCGGCCGCGTACCAGGCGATCAGCAGCAGGCCGGCGGCGATCACGATCATCTGCACGAAGTCGGTCATCGCCACCGACCACATGCCGCCGTACAGCGTGTAGATCAGCACGACGGCGGTGCCGATCACCATGCCCCAGGACATCGAGATCGCGCCATGGCTCAGGATGTTGAACACCAGGCCCAGCGCCGTGACCTGCGCGCCCACCCAGCCCAGGTAGCTGAAGATGATGATGCTCGAACACATCACCTCGACCGCCCGGCCATAGCGCTGGCGGTAGTAGTCGCCGATGGTGATGATGTTCATCGCGTACAGCTTGCGCGCGAAGAACAGGCCGACCAGCACCAGGCACATGCCGGCGCCAAAAGGGTCTTCAACGGTGCCGCCCAGCCCCTCCTTGACGAACTGCGCCGGCGCGCCCAGCACCGTCTCGGAGCCGAACCAGGTGGCGAACGTGGTGGCGATCACCACCGCCAGCGGCAGGCTGCGCCCGGCCACCGCGTAGTCGGCCGTGTTGTGCACGCGCCGCGCGGCCCACAGGCCGATGGCGATCGACGCCGCCAGGTACAGAACGATGAAAGTCACCAACATGCGCGCTGCTCCGCTCTAGTACAGCAACCTGGAAGTAGAGGAACACAATGAAAGCGATGGATTCGCGCCCAGGGCAAGGCGCAAACCGCAGCGATAGCCGTAGCTATCGCGAGGATTTGCAACGCCGCCATGGGTGCGAAGGCACGCTTTCATGTTTCGATATTTCCGGGTTGCTGTACTAGTGCCGTATTGAAGGAAAAACGACGCGCATTATCTGGGCATCGACGCCCCCGCGGCCGTCCTGCGGCGCACAGTGTTGTAAGAAGCCCGAAAGCCGGCGGCGCGGAGCGCCTACCAGAGGGAGATGCGCACGATGGCCTGCACCACCACCAGGCCCAGCACAAAGCCCAGGCCGGCGTACAGCAGCGCCTGCAGCAGCCGGTTGGTGCGCCGCTGCTCGGCCAGCAGCTGCTGCAGCTGCGCCTGCTGCGGGCCGTGCTCGTGGCGCAGGCGCTCGTGCAGCAGGTAGGGCAGCTCGGGCAGGATCTTGGCGTAGCGCGGCGCCTGGGCCTTGAGCTCGCGCCACAGGCGCTGCGGGCCCATCTGTTCGAGCATCCACTTTTCCAGGAACGGCTTGGCCGTGCTCCACAGGTCCAGCTCGGGGTCGAGCTGGCGCCCCAGGCCCTCGATGTTGAGCAGCGTCTTTTGCAGCAGCACCAGCTGGGGCTGGATCTCGACCTGGAAGCGCCGCGAGGTCTGGAACAGCCGCAGCAGCACCATGCCGAGCGAGATCTCCTTGAGCGGGCGGTCGAAGTACGGCTCGCAGACACTGCGGATCGCCGCCTCCAGCTCGTTGACGCGCGTCGCCTGCGGCACCCAGCCGCTTTCGATGTGCAGCTCGGCCACGCGCTTGTAGTCGCGCCGGAAGAACGCGGTGAAGTTCTGCGCCAGGTATTCCTTGTCCACCTCGGTGAGCGAGCCGACGATGCCGAAGTCGAGCGACACGTAGCGCCCGAAGGTGGCCGCGTCCAGGCTCACCTGGATGTTGCCCGGATGCATGTCGGCGTGGAAGAACCCATCGCGAAACACCTGGGTGAAGAAGATGGTCACGCCGTCGCGCGCCAGCTTCGGGATATCCACGCCCGCCTCGCGCAGGCGCTGCACCTGGCTGATGGGCACGCCCTTCATGCGCTCCATCACCATCACGTCGTTGTGGCACAGATCCCAGAAAATCTCCGGGATCAGCACCAGGTCAAGGCCATCCATGTTGCGCCGCAACTGGGCGGCGTTGGCCGCCTCGCGCACCAGGTCGAGCTCGTCGTGCAGATAGGTGTCGAACTCGCGCACCACCTCGCGCGGCTTGAGGCGCTTGCCATCGGCCGACAGCGACTCGACCCAGCCGGCCATCATGCGCATCAGCGCCAGGTCCTTGTTGATCACCGCCAGCATGCCCGGGCGCAGCACCTTGACTGCCACCTCACGCTCATGTCCCTGGCGATCGCGGATCACGGCAAAGTGCACCTGGGCGATCGACGCGCTGGCCACGGGCTCGCGCTCGAACGAGACGAAGATCTGATCGATCGGCTTGCCGAACGAGCGCTCGATGGTGGCAATGGCGATCTGCGGGTCGAACGGCGGCACGCGATCCTGCAGCAGCGCCAACTCGTCGGCGATGTCCTGCGGCATCAGGTCGCGCCGGGTGGAGAGCACCTGGCCGAACTTGACGAAGATCGGCCCCAACCGCTCCAGCGCCTCGCGCAGGCGCTGGCCGCGCGGCGCGTCCAGGCGCCGGCCCACGGTGACCAGGCGGGTCAGCAGCCTCACCCAGGGCCGCGAAAAACTGGACAGCACCAGCTCATCCAGCCCATAGCGCAGCGCCACCCAGACGATGGTGATGCCCCGGAAAAAGCGCACCATGGTCAGAAACGGTGCGGTGCGCCGTCAGGGCGCTGGCGGGCCGCAGGCGCAAAACGCTGCAGCGCCTCGGCCACGCCCTGCGCCAGGCGCGCCAGCGTGTGCGCCGGCGCGTCGCCAACCAGGCGCGCCAGGTCGTCCTCGACGTCCCAGCGCACATGCTCTACCACCCAGTTGATCTCGCCGGCCAGCTGCACGTCGCCCTCGATGCGCACCGTGGGCTTGTCGCCGCGCAGCACGCCGCTGGCCAGCGCCAGCGCCGAGGCCTCGGTCACCTCCACGCGCAGGCTGGGCGTCGCGCCCACGGGCGCCAAGTCCAGAAGCCCGGCCGGCGTGATCTGCAACCCGATGTGAAAACCGCGCCACTGCACCTGGGCCGTGCGCCCGCTCTGGCGCGCCAGGCGCGCCATGGCCTCGCTCTCCTGCATCAGCACATGGTTGAGGAACAGAACCAGGCGGTGCTGCACTTCGTGCACCAGCCATTGCGGCGGCTGCGGCGGCGCGGGCAGACGCTCGCGCAGGCCGTCCAGAAAAGAAAAAGGGGACTGCATAGGCATGTCCCCGATTATCCACTGCGCCACCGCCCCGGAAGCCTCCGGGGCGCGGCGGGTATTACTGTAGCGCCTGCAGCCCCGCCACCAGCCAGCCGCTGGCGCCGCTCTTGGACTTGGTCATGTTCCAGACCTCGCGGAAGGGGTTCAGCCCCGCGCCCAGCTCCTCGCGGCTCATGCCCGAGAACTCTACGCTGGCCATGTAGCTGTCGCCCAGATCCTCGATGCCCAGCAGCTGCGCCTCCAGCCCCTCGATGTGGGTGACGTTGGGCGCGCCGCCGCTTTGCGCTTCGCGCTCGCTCAGCTGCTGTCGGATTTCTTCGAGCATGTCGTCGGTCATCATCGAGCGCAGCATGGTCATGTCGGCGCGATCCCAGGCGTCCTGCAGCGTGGTGAAGTTGCGCTTGGCGGCCTCCAGAAAGCCCGTCGTGTCAAAGCCCTGCGGAATGCCCCAGTTCTGCGATCCGGCCAGGGCCGAGCCGATCAGGCTGGCGCCGCCGCCCGCCGCGCCGTTGCCGGCGAACTGCTCCCATGGACGTGCCGAGGCGTCATTGCCCACCTTCTCGGGCTTGTACTGGCGCGCCATCGGTGCCTGGTCGGGCGCCGCGCCTGCAGCGCCCTGGTAGGCCAGCGGCCCCGCGCCCGCGGGCTTGCCTGCCCGCTTGAGGCGGCTGAAGACCGCAAACGCCGCCAGCGCCAGCAGCGCGATCAGCAGGAACTGGCCGAACTCGGCCCCCAGCCCCAGCGAGCTGGCCAGCCAGGCCAGGCCCAGGCCGGCGGCCAGGCCGCCGAGCATCGCGCCCCAGGGCTTCTTGCCCGCGGCCGCAGCGCCGGCGTTGGCCGCCGCGGGTTTGGGCGCCGTCGCGGCGTTGCCGGCCGCGTTCTGGCCCGGCGCCGCGGGCGTTGCCGGGCGCACGGCCTCGCGCTGCGTCACGTTGTTGGACTGCTTGCCGAACGAGCGGCCGCCCCCCATGCGGCGGGCGGCGTCGGCATCCATGTGCACCACGGCCAGCATCGCCACCAAAACCACAGACCACAGTGTCCTCATGTCATCTCCAATGCTTGAGCACAGTTCAAAAAAATCAGCACTTGATACCGACGTGCAGCGCCACGATGCCGCCCGTCATGTTGTGATAGTCCACATGGCCGAAGCCGTTGGCCTTCATCAGGGCCTTGAGCTCTTCCTGGCCCGGGTGCATGCGAATCGACTCGGCCAGGTAGCGGTAGCTGTCGGCATCGCCGGCCACCATCGAGCCCAGGCGCGGCAGCACGTTGAACGAGTACCAGTCGTAGGCCTTCTCCAGCGGCTTGGCGACGCGCGAGAACTCCAGCACCAGCAGGCGCCCGCGCGGCTTGAGCACGCGCGCCATCTCGGCGATCGCGCCGTCCTTGTGCGTCATGTTGCGCAGGCCAAAGGCCACGCTGACCAGGTCGAAGTGGTTGTCCGGAAAGGGCAGTTGCTCGGCGTCGCACACCAGCGTGGGCAGCACCACGCCCTTGTCGATCAGGCGGTCGCGCCCCACGCGCAGCATGGCTTCATTGATGTCGGTGTGCACCACACGGCCGGTCGCGCCGACCTTCTTGGAAAACGCCAGCGACAGGTCGCCGGTGCCGCCTGCGATGTCCAGCACCTCGTCGCCCTCGCGCAGGTTGGCGACCATCACGGTGTAGGCCTTCCACGCGCGGTGCATGCCAGCGGACATCAGGTCGTTCATGATGTCGTACTTGCCGGCCACCGAGTCGAACACGCCGCGCACGCGCCGCGCCTTGTCGTGTTCGTCGACCGTCTGGAATCCGAAATGCGTGGTACTCATGCCGCGATGCTAGGGGCAGCGGCGCGGCGCTGCGGCACAAACCCCGAATGTCTCCGGGGCTTGTGTCGCAATTTGGTTGAATTGCGCAGGCGCTCTGGCCCGCCAACGGCGCGGCTCAGCCGCTGCAGCCACAGCCGCTGCCGCAACCCTCGTCGGCCGGCGCGCGCTTCTTGGTGACCGAGGTGACCTTGGGCGCCATCGACGCGTCGCGGTTCAGCCCCGCGTCCTGCAGCCGCTGCAGGTAGCGCGCCATCAGCTCTTGCTGGTCGCTTCCCAGGTGGTACAGGTAGTCCCAGGTGAAGATGCCGCTGTCGTGGCCGTCGGAGAACAGCGGCTTGATCGCATAGTGGCCCATGGGCTCGATCTCGGTGATCGTCACATCGCGCTTGCCGGTCTGCAGCACCTCCTGGCCCGGGCCGTGGCCCTGCACCTGTGCCGACGGCGAGTACACGCGCATCAGCTCGAACGGAATCTGGAACTGCGCGCCGTCGGAGAACGCAATCTCAAGCACGCGCGACTGGCCGTGGACAGTGATGGACTGGGGGGTGGGAGCGACAACGCTGGCTGAGGCCATGGCGGCACCTTCAATGGCAGTGGACTGCAACGATTGTGGCGGCAACGCCGCTCAGGCCGACAGGCGGCGGTGCAATTCCGCGTCGATCGCAGGACATTGCGCCGCCACCGCGGCTTCGCGCCCCGCATCGCGCACACGCACGGCGCCAGTCCACACCGGTGCGGGAAAGTGGCTGTCCCAGTCGAAGCGCGCAATGACGTGCCAATGCAGGTGCGGCACGACGTTGCCCAGCGTCGCCAAATTGATCTTGGTCGGCGCAAGTTTTTCGCGCAGCACCTGCTCGATCAGCGTGACCACGTCCATGCAGCGCTGGCGGTCGCCCGGCGCAAGATCGGAAAACTCGGCCACGTGTGCGTTCCAGACGACGCGGTAGAAGGCTGGAAAGCCGGCCTCGTCGGCGCGGATGACGCGCAGCTTCTCGCCGCGCCAGACCAGCTGGCCGCCTTCGGTGGTGCAAAGGGCACAACTCATACAAGCACCCGCTCGATGCCGCCGGCGTTGGCGCGCGCCACGTACTCGGGCAGCCAGTTGTCGCCCAGGATCTGCTTGCACATCTCGACGACGATGTAGTCGGCCTCCAGCAGCCCGGTGGTCAAATCGTTCTCGTAGCGCGACACGCCCTGCAGGCAACTGGGGCAGCTGGTCAGCAGCTTGATGTTGTCCTGGGCGCCCACCGCGCCGCTGGCACGCAGGGCAGCTTCGCCCTTCCTGATCTCTTCGGTCTTGCGAAAGCGCACCTGGGTGGAAATGTCGGGGCGCGAGACGCCCAGCGTGCCCGACTCGCCGCAGCAGCGATCGCTCTTCAAGACCTTGTCGCCCACCAGCGCGCGCACCGTCGCCATGGAGTCGCCCTGTTTCATCGGGTTGTGGCAGGGCTCGTGGTACAGAAACCCGCCCTGGCCCGCCGGCAGCGTGATGCCTTTCTCCAGCAGAAATTCGTGGATGTCGACGATGCGGCTGCCGGGGAAGATCTTGTCGAACTCGTAGCCCTGCAGTTGGTCGTAGCAGGTGCCGCACGACACGACCACGGTCTTGATGTCCAGGTAGTTCAGCGTGGTGGCCACGCGGTGGAACAGCACGCGGTTGTCGGTGATCATCTTGTCGGCCTTGTCCTGCAGGCCGTTGCCGCGCTGCGGGTAGCCGCAGCAAAGATACCCGGGCGGCAGCACCGTCTGCACGCCGGCATGCCACAGCATGGCCTGCGTCGCCAGGCCGACCTGGCTGAACAAGCGCTCGGAGCCACAGCCGGGGAAGTAGAACACCGCCTCGCTGTCGCTGCTGGTTGCCGGGTCGCGGATGATGGGCACGTAGTCCTTGTCCTCGATGTCCAGCAGCGCGCGCGCCGTCTTCGTCGGCAGGCCGCCAGGCAGCTTCTTGTTGACGAAGTGGATCACCTGCTCCTTGATCGGCGCTGCGCCCACCGTCGCCGGCGGGCGGGCGGTCTGCGGGCGGCTCACGCTGCGCAGTGCATCGACGGCCGCGCGCTGCGCGGGAAAGCCGACGTTGACCATGCCCGCGCGCAGCACCTTGATGGTGCGCGGCTCGGTGGTGTTGAGCATGGCCATGGCCAGCTTGTTGCCGGCGCGCCAGCTTTTTTTGTCCATCTTGACCAGCAGGTTGCGCATGGCCATGGTCACGTCGCCAAAGTCGATCTTGACCGGACAGGGGTTGAAGCACTTGTGGCAGATGGTGCAGTGGTCGGCCACGTCCTCGAACTCCTGCCAGTGGTGGCTGGAGATGCCCCGGCGCGTCTGCTCCTCGTACAGAAACGCCTCGGCCAGGAGCGACGTGGCGAGGATCTTGTTGCGCGGGCTGTACAGCAGGTTGGCGCGCGGCACGTGCGTGGCGCACACCGGCTTGCACTTGCCGCAGCGCAGGCAGTCCTTGACGCTGGCGACGATGGCGCCAATGTCGCTCTGCTGCATGATCAGCGACTCGTAGCCCATCAGGCCGAAGCTGGGCGTGTAGGCATTGGTCAGGTCGGCAAACTGCAGCGAGCGGCGCGTCTGCCGATGGGCCGGCGCATCCTGCAGCGCCGGCGCGCCATGACCGCGCAGCAGCTTGCCCCGATTGAAGCGCCCCTCGGGGTCGACGCGGCGCTTGTACTCGGCAAACGGTGCCAATTCCTCATCGGTCAGGAATTCGAGCTTGGTGATGCCGATGCCGTGCTCGCCAGAGATCACGCCATCCAGGCTGCGCGCCAGGGCCATGATGCGGCCCACCGCCTCATGCGCCGTCTGCAGCATCGCGTAGTCGTCGCTGTTGACCGGGATGTTGGTGTGCACGTTGCCGTCGCCCGCGTGCATGTGCAGCGCCACCCAGACGCGGCCCTTGAGCACCTTCTGGTGGATGGCGGCAGCTTCCTTCAGGATGGGTTCGAACGCCGCGCCGGCAAAAATGTCGGCCAGCGGCTTTTGCAGCTGCGCCTTCCAGCTGGCGCGCAGCGAATGGTCTTGCAGTTGCGGGAACAAGGCCTCCACGCCGTCGAGCCAGCCCTGCCACAGCGTACGCACCTCGGCCACCAGGGCCTGCGCCTGCGCCACGCGGTCGCCCAGCAGGGTCTGATCCGAAATCCCCTGGGTATCGCCCAGCGCACCCAGCGGCAGGTCGCTGCGCGCAAAAAAGGCCGCCAGCGCGTCGCACAGCGCCAGCTTGTTGCGCAGGGAGAGCTCGATGTTGATGCGCTCGATGCCGTCGGTGTACTCGGCCATGCGCGGCAGCGGGATGACCACGTCCTCGTTGATCTTGAAGGCGTTGGTGTGTTTGGAAATGGCCGCGGTGCGCTTGCGGTCCAGCCAGAATTTCTTGCGTGCCTCGCTGCTGACCGCGGTAAAGCCCTCGCCTTCGCGCGAGTTGGCAATGCGCACCACCTCGGCCGTCGCGCGCGCCACGGCGTCGGGGTCGTCGCCAACGATGTCGCCGATCAGCACCATCTTCGGTAGCTTGCCGCCGCCCTTCTTGCTCTTGGTGGCGTAGCCCACGGCCTTCAAATACCGGTCGTCCAGGTGCTCCAGGCCCGCGAGCAGAACGCCACTGCGCTTTTGCTCGGCGAACATGAAGTCCTTGATCTCGACGATGCTGGGCACCGCCAGCTTGGCCGAACCAAAAAATTCGAGGCACACGGTGCGCGTGTGCGCCGGCATGCGGTGCACGATCCAGCGCGCGCTGGTGATCAGACCGTCCGTGCCCTCCTTCTGCACGCCGGGCAGGCCGGCGAGGAATTTGTCGGTCACGTCCTTGCCCAGGCCCTCCTTGCGGAAGGTCTTGCCGGGGATGTCCAGGCGCTCGGTGCGGATCGGCGTGCGGCCGTCTGCCTCGAAATACCGCAGCTCGAAGCTGGCCACCTCCACGTCGTGGATCTTGCCCAGGTTGTGGTCGATGCGCGTGACCTCCAGCCACTGCGCATCGGGCGTCACCATGCGCCAGCTCGCCAGGTTGTCCAGCGCCGTGCCCCACAGCACGGCCTTCTTGCCGCCGGCGTTCATCGCGATGTTGCCGCCGATGCAGCTGGCTTCGATCGAGGTCGGGTCGACCGCGAATACATAGCCCGCCGCCTCGGCCGCATCGGCCACGCGCTGCGTCACCACGCCGGCCTCGCTCCACACGGTGGGCACGTCGTGATCAAGGCCGGGCAGGCGCACCATTTCCACCGCGCTCATGGCTTCGAGTTTTTCGGTGTTGATGACGGCGCTGCGCCAGGTCAGTGGAATGGCGCCGCCCGTGTAGCCCGTGCCGCCGCCGCGCGGAATGATGGTCAGATCCATCTCGATGCAGGCGGCCACCAGCGCGGCCATCTCGGCCTCGGTGTCGGGCGTGAGCACGACGAAGGGAAACTCGACGCGCCAGTCGGTGGCGTCGGTCACGTGGCTGACGCGCGACAGCCCGTCGAACTTGATGTTGTCCTTGGCAGTGTGGCGGCCCAGGCGTTTTTCGACCTGCTTGCGCATAGCCGCCACTTCGACCAGCGTGGCGTCGAACTCGGCAATCGCACGGTGGGCCGCCAGCGACAGCTCGCCGACGCGGCGGTCGCGCTCGAGGTCTTCCTGCGGCGTGCGGCGCTTCTCGATCTCGCCCATGCGGTGGCGCATTGCGTCCACCAGCTGCTTGCGCCGGCCGGGGTTGTGGATCAGGTCGTCCTGCAGATAGGGATTGCGCTGCACCACCCAGATGTCGCCCAACACCTCGTAGAGCATGCGCGCGGAGCGTCCGGTGCGCCGCTCGCGGCGCAGCTGGTCCAGCAGCGCCCAGGCAGGCGCGCCCAGCAGGCGGATGACGATTTCGCGGTCGGAAAACGAGGTGTAGTTGTACGGAATCTCGCGCAGGCGCACGGGCTCGTCATTGTGGGCGCGCTGCAATGCGGCCAGCTCGATCGGAGCGTTCATGGGAACAGTCTGAGGGGGCGCTGTGCTCGCCCTGGTTGCGTGGGGACGCGAATTTTAAGCCGGCACCGGGAAATCCCGCAGCCAGGCTCCGCGTAGCCCCTACGCAGGCGTCAGAGCCGTCCTCAGAACAGCACGCGGCAGCGCAGCGTGCCTGGCACCTCGGCCAGCTTGTGCAGCGCCAGGTCGCTGGACTTGGCGTCCAGGTCGATCACCACGTAGCCGATGGCCTCGTTGGTCTGCAGGTACTGCGCCGAGATGTTGACGTCGTTGTCCGACAGGATGCGGTTGATCTGCGAGAGCACGCCCGGCTGGTTGCGGTGCACGTGCAGCACGCGGTGCTTGCCCGGATGCTCGGGCAGCGCCACCTCGGGGAAGTTGACCGACGAGGTACTGGTGCCGTTGTCGCTGTAGCGAATCAGCTTGGCCGCCACCTCCACGCCGATGTTGGCCTGCGCCTCCATGGTCGAGCCGCCGATGTGCGGCGTCAGGATGACGTTGTCCAGTCCGCGCAGCGGCGAGACGAACTCGTCCTTGTTGCTCTTGGGCTCGGTCGGGAACACGTCGACTGCCGCGCCCAGCAGCTTCTTGTCGCGAATCGCCTGCGCCAGCGGCTCGATCTCGACCACGGTGCCGCGCGAAGCGTTGATGAAGATGGCGCCGGGCTTCAACTGCGCGATCTCGGCCGCCTTGATCATCCACTTGGTCGACGGCAGGTCGGGCACGTGCAAGCTGACGATATCGCTCGTGGCCAGCAGCTCGTGCAGGCTGGCGGCCTGGTGGGCGTTGCCCAGCGGCAGCTTGGCGACCACGTCATGGAACTGCACATGCATGCCCAGGCCCTCGGCCAGCACCGACAGCTGCGAGCCGATGGCGCCGTAGCCGACGATGCCCAGCGTCTTGCCGCGCGCCTCGTAGGCGTTGGTCGCGCTCTTGAGCCAGCCGCCGCGATGCGCCGCAGCATTCTTCTCGGGAATGCCGCGCAGCAGCAGGATGGCCTGGGCCAGCACCAGCTCGGCCACCGAGCGCGTGTTGGAGTACGGTGCGTTGAAGACCGCAATGCCCTTCTCGCGCGCCACCTTCAGGTCGACCTGGTTGGTGCCAATGCAAAAGCACCCGATGGCCACCAGCTTGTGCGCGTGTTCGAGCACCTGCGCGGTCAGCTGGGTGCGCGAGCGCACGCCGATGAAGTGCACGTCGGCGATCTTGCGCAAGAGCTCCTCGCCTTCGAGCGCACCGGGCAACAGCTCGACGTTGGTGTAGCCCGCCGCGTGCAGCGCGTCGACGGAATTCTGGTGAACGCCTTCGAGCAACAGGAACTTGATCTTGCTTTTGTCCAGAGAGGTTTTGGGCATGGTTTCAACAATGGGAAGTATGGAAACGGCGGCGCTGCACCGCAAAAGTGTCAGCTGCAATGACTCTTATCATTGTGCATTGCATCAATTTTTGCCGCTGCCCGGGGGATTTCCATACCCTGCGCCGGGACATTGCGCGCGCAATCGCGCACAAAAACACACAAACAATCAATTTCGCACACAAACAAACCGTCCGATGCCACAATCACCGCCGCAGCCGTCGTGACGGGTTTCCCCGGTTGTTGCACGTTTTTGCGTATGCGACAACGCCACACGCCTGTCATGAAACCGCGCCATCATTGCGGCTTTCCGTTTCCCATTCCATCCGAGGAGTCTTCATGCAACTCAAACACATTGCACTGGCCGCAGCCGTGCTGGCCAGCAGCCTCGCCGCCCAGGCGCAGACCGAGATCCAGTGGTGGCACTCGATGACCGCCGTGAACAACGAGTGGGTCAACGACCTGGCCAAGCAGTTCAACGAGAGCCAGAAGGAATACAAGGTGGTTCCCACCTTCAAGGGCAGCTACCCCGAGAGCATGACCGCCGCGATCGCCGCGTTCCGCTCGGGCAACGCCCCGCACATCCTGCAGGTGTTCGAAGTGGGCACGGCCACGATGATGGCCAGCAAGGGCGCCACGGTACCCGTGGGCAAGGTGATGAAGGACGCCGGTGTCAACTTCGACCCCAGCACCTACATTCCTGCCGTGGCCGGCTACTACACCGCTCCCAACGGCCAGATGCTGAGCTTTCCGTTCAACAGCTCGACCACGGTGTTCTATTACAACAAGGACGCTTTCCAGAAGGCCGGCCTGAACCCGGACAACCCGCCCAAGACCTGGCCCGAGGTGTTCGACGCCACGGCCAAGCTCAAGGCCAGCGGCCACAGCTGCCCGATGACGCTGGCCTGGATGGGCTGGACGCAGCTCGAATCGTTCTCGACCTGGCACAACGTGGAGTTCGCCACGCACAAGAACGGCCTGGCCGCCGACGGCTACAAGGCGCGCCTGAAGATCGACTCGCCGCTGCACGTGCGCCACTTCGACGACCTTGCCCGGCTCGCCAAGAACGGCGAGTTCGTCTACAAGGGCCGCAACTCCGACGCGCAGGCCTCGTTCACCTCGGGCGAGTGCGCCATGATCCAGACCTCCTCGGGCTATTACGGCGACGCAGCCAAGAACGCCAAGTTCAAGTTCGGCATCTCCACCCTGCCCTACTACCCCGACGTCAAGGGAGCGCCGCAGAACACCGTGATCGGCGGCGCCTCGCTGTGGGTCATGTCCGGCAAGAAGGCCGAGGAATACAAGGCCGTCGCCAAGTTCTTCGAATTCCTGTCCGACACCAAGGTGCAGGCCGCCAGCCACCAGCGCACCGGCTACCTGCCGATCACCACCGCCGCCTACGAGCTGACCAACGCCTCGGGCTTCTACGAGCGGCACCCCGGCACCGACGTGGCCGTCAACCAGATGGTGCGCAAGGTGACCGACAACTCGCGCGGCATCCGCCTGGGCAACTACGTGCAAATCCGCACCATCGAGGACGAGGAGACCGAGCAGATCTGGGCCGGCAAGAAGAGCGCCAAGGAGGCCCTGGACGCCATCGTCTCGCGCGGCAACGAGCTGCTGGCGCGCTTCGAGAAATCCTACAAGCCATAAGGCAGTGCGCGCCCGCGCCCCCAGGGCGCGCGCCGCACGGCCACGGCTTTTCCCTCCGCCATCACCGGGCGGATTTTTCGTTTGTGACCCGCCATGGAAAAACGCGTACTGTTTCGATCGGCCTGGCTGCCCTGGGCCTTGCTGCTGCCCCAGCTGGCCGTCATCGGCGTCTTCTTCTTCTGGCCTGCGTTCCAGGCGGTGCTGCAGTCCTTTCAGATGGAAGACGCCTTCGGCATGAGCACCGAATGGGTGGGCCTGCAGAACTTCCGGCAGTTGCTGCAGGATCCGACCTACCTGAATTCCTTCCAGCGCACCGCGCTGTTCTCGGCGCTGGTGGCCGGCATCGGCATTGCGCTGGCGCTGGCGCTGGCCATTTTTGCCGACCGCATCGTGCGCTTTGCCATGGTCTACAAGACGCTGCTGATCGTTCCCTACGCGGTCGCACCCGTCATTGCCGGCGTGCTGTGGGTGTTTCTCTTCTCGCCATCGATCGGCGTCATCGCCTACGGCCTGGGCAAGCTGGGCTACCAGTGGAACCACCTGATGAACGAGAACCAGGCCATGGCGCTGATCGTGCTCGCCTCGGTCTGGAAGCAGATCTCCTACAACTTCCTTTTCTTCCTGGCAGGGCTGCAGTCCATCCCCAAGGCGCTGATCGAGGCCGCCTCCATCGACGGCGCCGGCCCGTGGCGGCGCTTCTGGAACATCCAGCTGCCGTTGCTGTCGCCCACCACCTTCTTCCTGCTGGTGATCAACATTGTCTACGCCTTCTTCGACACCTTCGGCATCATCGACGCGGCGACGCAGGGCGGTCCCGGCCAGTCGACTTCTATCCTGGTCTACAAGGTGTATCTCGACGGCTTCAAGGCGCTGGACCTGGGCGGCTCGGCCGCGCAATCGGTCATCCTGATGATCATCGTCATCGCATTGACCGTGATCCAGTTCCGCTACGTCGAGAAGAAAGTCCAGTACTGAGGTTTTTATGGTTGACCGCAATCCCTGGCTGACATTTTTCTCGCATGCCGTGCTCATTCTGGGCGTGGCGATCATCGTGTTCCCGCTCTACCTGGCGCTGGTCGCGTCCACGCACACGGCCGAGGCCATCGTGCAGCTGCCCATGCCGCTCTTGCCCGGCAGCCACATGTGGGAGAACTACCGCGACGCGCTCGTGGGCGCGGGCAAGCTGGGCTCGACCGCCACCGTGCTGCGCATGATGTGGGTGAGCTTCGTCGTCGCGATGATCATCACCGTCGGCAAGATCGCAATCTCGCTCTTGTCGGCGTTCGCCATCGTGTACTTCCGCTTCCCGTTCAAGATGCTGTGCTTCTGGGCCATCTTCGTGACGCTGATGCTGCCCGTGGAAGTGCGCATCCTGCCGACCTACCAGGTGGTCGCGCAGCTCGGCCTGCTCAACAGCTACATGGGCCTGTCGCTGCCCCTGATCGCCTCGGCCACGGCCACCTTCCTGTTCCGCCAGTTCTTCCTCACCGTGCCCGACGAGCTGGTGGAAGCCTCGCGCATCGACGGCGCCGGCCCGATGCGCTTCTTCAAGGACATCCTGGTGCCGCTGTCGCGCACCTCGATCGCGGCGCTGTTCGTGATCCAGTTCATCTACGGCTGGAACCAGTACCTGTGGCCACTGCTCATGACCACCAGCGAGGACATGTACCCGGTGGTCATCGGCATCAAGCGCATGCTCGCCGGCGGCGAGGCCGCGGTGGACTGGAACATCGTCATGGCCACCGCCATCATCGCCATGGTGCCGCCCACCTGCGTCGTCATCCTGATGCAGAAATGGTTCGTCAAGGGCCTGGTCGACACCGAGAAATAAGCACCGCACAACGCTCACATCCCTCATGGCATCCATCTCTCTCAAGAACATCGTCAAGCGCTACGGCAGCGGCAAAACGGCCGTGCCGGTCATCCATGGCGTCGACGCAGAAATCCACGACGGCGAATTCGTCGTCCTCGTCGGGCCGTCGGGCTGCGGCAAATCGACACTCTTGCGCATGATCGCCGGACTCGAAGAAATCACCGGCGGCGACCTGTTCATCGGCGAGCGGCGCGTCAACGACCTGGAGCCGGCCAAGCGCAACATCGCCATGGTGTTCCAGAACTACGCGCTCTACCCGCACATGAGCAACTACGAGAACATGGCCTACGGCCTCAAGCTCGCCAAGGTGCCCAAGGACGAAATCCAGCGCCGCGTGGACAAGGCCGCCGAGATCCTGCAACTGTCGCACCTGCTCGAACGCAAGCCGCGCCAGCTCTCGGGCGGCCAGCGCCAGCGCGTGGCCATGGGCCGCGCCATCGTGCGCGAGCCGCAGGTGTTCCTGTTCGACGAGCCGCTCTCGAACCTGGACGCCAAGCTGCGCGGCCAGACGCGCATCCAGATCCAGAAGCTGCACGCCGAACTGGGCATCACCAGCCTGTTCGTCACCCACGACCAGGTCGAGGCGATGACGCTGGCGCAGCGCATGATCGTGATGAACGCCGGCAACGTGGAGCAGTTCGGCACGCCCGAGGAGGTCTACCACCGCCCGGCGACCATCTTCGTCGCCAGCTTCATCGGCTCGCCGCCAATGAATCTGCTAAAAAACGCCCCGGGCGGACGGGCCGGCCGCATCCTGGGCATACGCCCCGAGCACATCGACCTGGTCGACGCCGGCGGCTGGGAGTTCCAGGTCGAGACCGTCGAGCTGCTGGGCGCCGAGCGCCTGCTCTACGGCAAGGTGGGCGGCGAGGACGTCACGGTGCGCACCGAGGAAGGCCAGCCCTACCCCAAGCCGGGCAGCAGCGCGCGCATTGCGCCGCGCGAAGAGCGCCTGCACTGGTTCGACGCCCAGACCGAGAAACGGACCGACGCATGAGCACCGCACTGCCCCCCTGGCCCTACCCGCGCTGGATTGCCCACCGCGGCGCAGGCAAGCTGGCGCCCGAAAACACCATGGCCGCCTTCCGCCTGGGCGCGCAATACGGCTGGCGCATGTTCGAGACCGACGCCAAGCTGTCGAGCGACGGCGTCGTGTTTCTGATGCACGACAGCCACCTGGAGCGCACGACCAACGGCCACGGCGTTGCCGGCGACCTGCCCTGGGGGCAACTGGCACAACTTGACGCCGGCGGCTGGCACTCGCGCCAGTACGCGGGCGAGCCGCTGCCCACGCTGGAGAACGTCGCGCGCTGGTGCCTGGCCAACCACTATCACCTGAACATCGAGATCAAGCCCACGCCGGGCACTGCGCTCGAGACCGGCCGCGCCGTCGCGCAGCTGGCCGCGCGCCTGTGGCAGAGCCAGGCGGTGGCACCGCTGCTGTCCTCGTTCCAACCCGAAGCGCTGCAAGGCGCGCGCAAGGCCGCGCCGCAGCTGCCGCGCGCCCTGCTGGTCGACGCCTTCGCCGACGGCTCGGGCGACGCCGCTCTGGCGCAGGCCGCCAGCCTGGGTTGCTGCGCGCTGGTTCTCAACCACGCGTTGTGGAACGCCGCGCTGGTGACCCGCGCGCATGCCGCCGGGCTGCGCTGCGTCAGCTACACGCCCAACGACGAATGGGCGGCGCAGCGCCTGATCGACCTGGGCACCGATGCCGTCATCACCGACCGCGTCGAGCTGTTCAGCCCCGCCGCCTGATCACTGTCGATTCAACGCCGCCAGCCGCGCAACCCCAGCCAGTGGCTGGTCGCGCAGGCCAGCACCAGCGCGGCGTAGGTCGCCATGCGGCCGTCGTCGCCGGCAAGCAACAGTCCTGCCAGCAACACCGCGCAGCCCACCGCGCTGTCGGCCAGCCACACCCGCCGCCAGCGCCCCACCAGGCGGGCGCGCCAGGCCAGCGCCGAGCACAGCAGCAGCCACGACGCCAGCGCAAACGCCGGCGCCAGCAGGTTCAGCACATGGTTGAAGGCAGCGAGCAAGGACATGACAGTGATGCAGATCAAGGTTTAAATCCGGGCATTCCCCTGATTGCGCCGCAAATTTTATAATCCGCCTCCATGGCAGTCTGGGCATTGGGCATCAACCACCACACGGCTCCGCTGGATTTGCGGGGCCGCTTTGCGTTTGCGCTCGACCGCATCACGCCTACGCTGCAGGGCCTGCGCCAGTCGCTGGCCGGCAGCGGCCACGGCCAGGGCGTTGAAACCGCCATCCTGTCGACCTGCAACCGCACCGAGATCTACTGCGCCGCCAACCAGATCGCGCCCGAGCACACGCTCGCCTGGCTGGCGCAAAGCGGCGGCGTCAGCGCCGAGGTGCTGCGCTCGCACGCCTACCTGCTGGAGGACGGCCCGGTGGCGCGCCACGCGTTTCGCGTGGCCAGCGGCCTCGACTCGATGGTGCTGGGCGAGGCGCAGATCCTCGGCCAGCTCAAGGACGCGGTGCGCGCCGCTGAAGGAGCGGGGGCGCTCGGCAGCACGCTCAACCAGCTGTTCCAGCGCAGCTTTGCCGTCGCCAAGGAGGTGCGCACCAGCACCGACATCGGCGCGCACAGCATCAGCATGGCCGCCGCCGCGGTGCGCCTGGCCGGCCAGCTGTTCGAAGACCTGGGCAAGATCCGCGTGCTGTTCGTCGGCGCCGGCGAGATGATCGAGCTGTGCAGCACGCACTTTGCCGCCAAGAACCCGCAGCACATCACGATTGCCAACCGCACGCTCGAGCGCGGCGAAAAGCTGGCCGCGCGCTTTGGCGCCCAGGTCATGCGCATGGCCGAGCTGCCCGAGCACTTGCACGAATACGACGCGGTGATCAGCTGCACCGCCAGCCAGTTGCCCATCATCGGCCTGGGCGCGGTCGAGCGCGCGCTGAAAAAACGCCGCCACCGCCCCATCTTCATGGTCGACCTGGCCGTGCCGCGCGACATCGAGCCCGAGGTGCAGCAGTTGCAGGACGTCTACCTGTACACCGTCGACGACCTGGCCGGCGTGGTGCAGACCGCGCAGGCCAGCCGCCAGGCGGCCGTGGCCCAGGCCGAGGCCATCATCGACGCCGGCGTGCAAAGCTTTCTGCACTGGATGGCGCTGCGCAGCCAGGGCGACGGCGTCGTGCCGCTGATCCGCCAGCTCAACGCCCAGGCCGACGAGTGGCGCGCGCTGGAGATCGCCCGCGCCAAGAAGCTGCTGGCCAAGGGAGAAGATGTCGACGCGGTGCTCGAAGCGCTCTCGCGCGGCCTGACCCAGAAAATGCTGCACGGCCCGCTGGCCGAGCTGCGCAGCAGCGACCCCGCGCAGCGCGAGCACACGGCGCAGACCGTCAGCCGCTTCTTCCTGCGCAAAAGCAGCCGCTGACCCGCGCCACGCCCGGCAACGCGCCGCGCGCATGCAAATAACGGCCGGTCTGCCGCCGGTGGTACAAACGCAGGCCCGCCCATAGCCGCCCCGCCGTGTCCACCGCCCCGCCCTCAGTCGACGATTTCACCCTGCTGCACGCGGGCGCCCGCGCGCTGGGCGAGCGCAACCGCCGCACCGTGCTGTGGATGATGGGGCTGGCCTTGCTGATCATCGCCGCCGTGCTGGCGCTGCTGTGGTATCTGCAGCGCTTTGAGCGCGCCGAGGAGGAGCGCCAGCGCAGCGCCGACGCGCAGTGGCTGGAGCAAAGCGTGCAGTTTCACTTTCGCCGGCTGGAGGACGACGTCGCCCAGCGCGCGCGCCAGGTTGCCATCGAAGGCCCACAGGCGCTGGCCAGCTCCACCCCGGGCGCGGCGGACGGCGCCGCCGCCGGCCTGCTGTGGCGCGCGCCGGGTGTGGTCACCGCACGCGCCTGGTTGGCCAGCAACAGCGCTGGCGCCGGCACCCCGGCCGCCACCAGCGGCGGCGACTTGCAGGCCTGGCAGGACGACATGAACCACCACGGTGATAACGCCACCAGCCTGCGCATGCTGCAGGACGTGGCCGCCAGCCTGCGCCACGCCAGCTACGCCGGCCCGATGCGCCGCTCCGACGGCAGCAGCGGCGACCGCGTCTGGCTGGCCGTTCCCAGCTTTGACGGGCCGCGCCTGGCCGGGCTGTACGTCGTCGCGCTGTCGATGCAGCATGCCGTCGATGCGCTGCTGCCGGCCTGGTTTGCAGACAAGCAGGCGGTGCGCCTGGCCGCCACCGGCGCGCAGGCGCCGGCGCTCACGCAGGAGCAAATCGGCGACAGCTACCGCACCGTGATGGGCCTGCCCGGCTCCGACCTGATGCTGGAGGTCGTGCCCCAGGGCTCGCAGGCATCGCCCATCCCGCGCATCTTCTTTGGCGTGGCGCTCACCTTTCTGCTGGGCATGCTGGTCAGCCTGGCGGCGCTGCGGCGCGACTTCATCAAACGCCAGCAGGTGCAGCAGCGCCTGCAGGCCGAGGTGGCCATGCGCTCGGCCATGGAGCACAGCGCCACCATCGGCCTGCGCGCCTGGGACATGCGCCGGCGCATCCTCTACGTCAACCAGGCGTTCTGCGCCATGGTCGGCTACGGCGCGCGCGAGCTGCTGGGCGCCAGCGCGCCCCTGCCCTGCTGGCCGCAGGAGCAAGGCGACGAGCTGGTGCAACTGAGTCGCCTGGCCAAGAGCGCAAGTGCCGCGCACCACCCCGGCCTTGAGACGCGGCTGCGCCACAAGAGCGGGCAATTGGTCGACGTACTGATCCACGAAGCGCCGCTGTTGGCCGCCGACGGCACGCAGCTGGGCTGGATGAGCTCGGTGCTGGACATCAGCGAGCGCAAGCGCGCCCAGCAACTGGCGGCAGAGCAGCAGGAAAAGCTCGACGCCTCCGAGCGCCTGGTCGCCGTCGGCGAGGTGGCCTCCACGCTGGCGCACGAGCTCAACCAGCCGCTGGGCGCGCTGGCCAGCTTTGCCAACGGCCTGCTCAACCGCCTGCGTGCCGGTACCATCGCGCTGGCCGACATGGAACCCGTCGTGCAGCGCATGGCACAACTGGCCGAGCGCGCCGGCGGCGTCACCCAGCGTGTCAATGCCTTTGCGCGCAAACGCGAGCTCAACCTGGTGCTCCTGAACCTTCAGCCGCTGGTGCGCCGCGCCGGCGCCAGCGCCCAGGAAGGCCAGCCCACCAGCATTGCGCTGCAATTGCCCGATGCGCCGGTGCCGGTGCTGGGCGACGCGCTGCTGCTCGAACACCTGGTCAACAACCTGTGCGCCAACGCGCTGGACTGGGCCGGCCAGGGCGCAGACGGCGCGCCGGCGCGCGTCGTGCTGCGCCTGCGCCCACTGCCCGGTGACGAAGTCGCGCTGGAAGTGGCCGACAGCGGCCCCGGCGTGCCCGAGGCGGCGCAGGCGCGCATCTTCGACGCCTTCTACAGCACCAAGGACGGCGGCATGGGCATGGGGCTGGCCATCTGCCGCTCCATCACCGAAGCCCACCACGGGCGTATGCTCGTGGGCCGCGACGCCGCCCTGGGCGGCGCGCTGTTCACCGCCATCCTGCCGCTGGCCGGCCACCACACCCCCGATGCCTGAAGACCTGCACCCCGTGGACATCCACATCGTCGACGACGACGCCGACGTGCGCGACGGCCTGGCCTGGCTGTTCGACTCGCGCGGCTGGCCCACGCGCACCTGGGCCGGCGGCGCGCAGCTGCTGGACGCCGCGCAGGCGCTGCAGCGCAACTGGAGCCAGGCCGTCGTGCTGCTGGACATCCGCATGGAGCCGCTGTCGGGCCTGGTGACCTTCGAGCGCCTCAAGGCCCTGGGCTGCCCCTGGCCGGTGCTGTTCCTGACCGGCCACGGCGACGTGGGCACCGCGGTGCAGGCGGTCAAGGACGGTGCATGGGACTTCCTGGAAAAGCCCTTCCAGGACAACCAGCTCGTCGACCGCGTCGAACGTGCGGTCGAGGCCCTGCTGGCGCGCAGCGACACCGAGCGCGAGCTGCAGCGCCTGCACCAGGCGCTGGCCAGCCTGAGCCCGCGCGAGCGCGAGGTGCTGCGCGAACTGGTTCGCGGCCACTACAACAAGAGCATTGCCGACCACCTTGGCATCAGCCAGCGCACCGTGGAGTTCCACCGCGCCAACATCTTCGAGAAGATGGGCGTGGACTCCGCCGTCGCGCTGGCGCACAAGCTCGGCCAGCTGCAACCGCTGAACCTGCCCTGAAAGCCATCCCCTTCAAGGCATTGCAGCCATATGCCCTGCCTGGCACACGGCTCCACTCGGGCATGCGCCGTATGCAGAGAGCTGTGGAACCTCCTCGCGGCAAACGCCATCCGCCGCATCACGACGACCGCACACCTCATGCACCGAAGCCCATCGCTCGCAAAGGCCGGAGCAAAAATCTATTGATACACGCAATGTGATAGTCCGATATGGCTATTTCTCAAGCCATGGCACGTCGTTATAAACAACCGTGCTGCGCCGCATGAGGCTCTACTGCATCCGGCAACAAACGCCATAACGCACCAAAAAGCGCAGCATGACCACCACCACGACGTGCTGCCTGCACAACACACACAAAGAGAGGGAATATCTTGAAAATCAAACACTTGGTCTCGTTCGCGGCCGCCGCATGCCTGGCTGCCTCCGTCAGCGCGGAAACCCTGCCGCTGACCTTCGCGATCCAGGGCAACGCCGGCACCGGCTCGCCCAACGGCCACGTCTCCGCGCCGCCAGCGCCCGTCGAAGGCTCGGGCTATTACTACGTATCGACCTACAAGGGCACCAATGGCGTAGGCGCGCTGCCCAGTGTCGGCGGCATGGGCAACCCGACCAACGGCAGCACGCTGACCACCGGCCTGTTCAATGCCAACTCCGGCGACGTGCTCAACTTCTACTTCAACTACGTGACCAGCGACGGCGCGGGCTACGCTGACTACGCCTGGGCGCGACTGCTGGACAGCGACGCCAACCAGGTCGCACTATTGTTCACGGCACGCACGACCCCGGGCGGCTCCACGGTTCCGGGCTTCGGCATGCCCGCCCCTGGCGCCACCCTGACTCCTGCCGACGTGTCGATCAACGCCGGAGCGCCCCAGTGGAGCCAGCTCGGCGGCTCCAGCGGCACCTGCTACGACACGGGTTGCGGCTCAACCGGCTGGATTCTGTCTGAGTTCGAGATCGGCCTGGAAGGCCAGTACATGCTGCAGTTGGGCGTGACCAACTGGAACGACACGCTCTACGACAGCGGCCTGGCCTTTGCCGGTCTCAAGATTGGCGACACCGAGATCGCTCCGCCGGTCTCCGCAGTCCCGCTGCCCGGCGCCGGGTGGCTGATGATGGGCGGCCTGGGCTCACTCGCCGCCATGCGCCGCCGCCGCAAGGCCAAGGCCGAGGGCGGCTCGCAGTAAGCATTACCGCCCTCTTTCATCCTCCTGCAGTGCAGGGCGAAATTCCCCACCGGCGGTAGGCGAGGCGGCGGCGCCATGCCACTGGTCTTCGCAAGCCCGCGAGCGCCTGTTGCCTGGCATCACCCAGGCGACGGGGTCAGCAGATCTGGCCACATTCCAGAGCCGACGGTCACAGTCCGGATGAAAGAAGATGCGCAGCCGCTGCGCCCCGCAGCGCCGGCCCCGGCCGTGCGCGAAGGGTGCGCGTGCGGCCGCGTGCCCCGAAAACGTCTTCTCAACCCACTGACGAGGAGCGTTTGAATGTTTCAAACCCACACCACCGCGCACGCGCTGCGCACACCCCCCCGGCTACCCATCCGCCGGCGATTGCGCCCGCCCCGCGCGCGAGCGCGTCGACACTGCACTCGCCGCCGTGCGCCAGGGCATTCCGGTCGTCGTGCTCGACGACGACGACCGCGAGAACGAGGTCGACCTGATCGTCGCCGCCGAGCGACTCGATGATGCGCGGCGCGCAGGTCAGTGCCTACGCGGCGGCGCACGGCCTGCCAACGCTGACATTGCCGACCTGGCCGATTACGTGGCATCACACTAGGGCCTGTTAACGCTATTTTTGGCGGTGCGAACATACTCAAAACGGCGTCAATCGAGACGTGCGACGCAGCCCAGACTGGGTGTCTGGGCAAGGAGCGCAACGAAGAGTGGCGCCGTTTTGAGTATGTTCCCTTCGGGTTGCGATCAAAAGGGCCATCGCCGGCGTTGCCAGCCTTGCCAAGGGTGGCACCTTGGCTGCGGCTGGCGCCTTGGCGAGTGGCCCTTTTGATCACAACGCATCCGTCAAAATAGCGTTAACAGGCCCTAACCTGGGCGCCGGCGCGTCGTCCCCCTGGCGCGCACGCCACTGCGCCGGCGTGCAGCCGGTCCAGCGCCTGAACGCGCGCCAGAACACCGCCGGCTCGGCATAGCCCAGCGTCTGGCCCACCTCGGCCAGCGGCTGCGCGCCCTGGCCCACGGCTTGCAGCGCGGCGTCGCGGCGCACCGCGTCCAACAGCGCAGAAAAATGCAGCCCCTCGGCCTGCATGCGCCGCGCCAGCGTGCGCTCGCCCAGGCCCAACGCCTGCGCCGCCTGGGCGCGCGTGGGCACTCCCTGGGCCAGTGCATCGGCCATCCAGGCGTGCAGATGCGATGCCAGTGCCGCACCTCCCAGCACCACGCCACCCAGGCGCGCCAGGCGCTGCGCGGCCGCCGCGTGGTGCACGCGCGCCAGCTGCGCGTCGGCCTGCGGCAGCGGCGCGTCCAGCAGCGCGTTGCTCCACAGCACGCCGCTGAAGGCCTGCTCAAACTGCACCGGGCCGCCGAACACCGCGCGGTAGCCCGCCAGCGGCCCAATGCGCGGCTGGTTGAACTGCACCGCCTGCGGCGCCAGCGCTGCGCCGCGCCCCGTGAGCCAGCGCGCGAACACCACCACCGCCGCCAGCACCGCCTCGACCTGGTGCGGGCTGAAGGCCAGCGCGCCCTGGCGCGGGTGGTAGATGAGCCAGCTGGCGCTGGCGCCGGCAATGGTCTGGAAGCGCCCGCCGTCCGAGATCAGGCGCTGGTACTGCTGGACCAGTGCCAGCGCGGCGCGCAGCGTGGGCGCGGACTGCAGCAGGTAGCCGACCACGTTGAAGCTCGCCGGCCCGACCGACGCACCGGCCTTGAGGCCAAAGCCCGCATCCTGTGTCGCCTGCACCGCCGCGCGCCACAGCCGGGCGATGTGGTCAATGGGCCAGCGCTCGCGCTGCAGGTCCGCCGCCGGGATGCCCGCCAGCGCCAGCACCTGCGCACGCGGCACGCCCTGCTGCTGCGCGGCGTCGAGCACGGTGTTCACCCAGCTCATCGAGACACTGGCTTGCAGGGTCATGGATCCACCTTCAGCGCGGCGCGGGCAACTGCTCGCCCCGGATGCGCCGGCCCAGCCAGGCCAATGCGGGGGCAATCGGACCGTGGCCGCCCACGGACTGGGCCACCGGCAGAGGCCGGAAGTCCGAGCCACGCTCTGCCACCGCAAAGGCAAAGCTGTAGTGCGGCTCCTGCCCCATGCGCAGATCGGTGATCACCAGTCGGCCGCGCCCGTCCTCCTGCAGCCTGTAGAAACCGTGGCTGAAGCGTCGGATGCGCTGCGCGCCGTCGATGCCGGCCACCGCCGCCTCAAAGCGCGTGCCGTGGTCAAAACGCTCGAAGCGCATGCCGCCGGGCGCATCGAGCAGGGCATGAAAGCCCTCGTAGTACGCATCGCCGTCCATCGCCACCACGCGCCACAGCAGCATGGTCAGCGGCGCCGGCGTCACCAGCACGCGCTCGGCCACCACACCCTGCGCCGCCAGGCTGCGGCGCGCCTGGCACTCCACCTGCGCCTGCAGGCCCACGCCCAGCAGCAGCACCGCCGTGCCCACGGCCAGCCCCCAGCGGTTGGCCCGCTGCCCGCGCACGTCGCCCCGGCGCGCCAGCACGACCAGCAGCCCCACCAGCCAGGGCAGCGTCACGGCCGGGTCGATGATGAAAACGCTGCCCAGCGCCACCGGGTAGTTGGAAAACGGCAGCCACAGCTGCGTGCCATACACCGTGAACGCATCGAGCAGCGGATGCGTGACCAGCGCCAGCCACATTGCCAGCCACCACCAGCGCCACTGCGCCCATTCGCCCTGCACCCGCGCCACCAGCGCGGCGAACGGCAGCGAAAACAACGTCAACCAGAACAGCGCATGGCTTTCAGCGCGGTGCAACACCATGTCAAGGATGGGGTCGCCGTGCGAGAAAAACACGTCCAGGTCGGGCAGCGTGCCCGCCACGCCGCCCCACAGCGCCGCCTTCCACACGGCGGTGCGCCGGCGCATCACCGCCACGCTGACGGCGGCGCCGAGGATGACTTGGGTCAGGGAATCCATGGGAGAAGATTGTGCCGTCCATGGCGACGAACCGTCCTTTTAAGTCAATATTTCTGTCCCACAAAGTCAATCACTTTCCACCATCCGACGCTATCTTCCGGCCCAGGAGACAAGCAGACATGACAACGACAACAGCAGACACCCTGGTCATCGGCGGCGGCCTGGCGGGCATCGTCACCGCCCTCGAATTACTGCGTGCCGGTAAAAACGTCACGCTCGTCGACCGCGACACGCCCGAGCGTTTTGGCGGCCTGGCGCTATGGGCCTTTGGCGGCATGGCGCTGGTGGGCACGCCCTTGCAGGCGCGCGCCAAGATCGACGACTCGCCCGAGCGCGCGCTGGCCGACTGGCAGCGCTTTGGCGAACTGGCCGATCATGATCACTGGCCCCAGCAATGGGCGCGCTATTACGTCGAGCAGTCGCGCCCGCAGGTATACGACTGGCTGCTGCAGCACGGCCTGAAATTCATGCCCGCGGTCAACCTGGTCGAGCGCGGCCTGCACGGTGACGGCAACAGCGTGGCGCGCTACCACATCGTCTGGGGCACGTCGCGCCATATGACCTTGACGCTGATCGCCGCGCTGCGCGAGGCGGGCGCGGGCGCGGGCGGAAGGCTCACGCTGCTGCACCGCCACCGCGTGACCGCCCTGGAACATGCAGCCGGGCAGGTATCGGGCGCGACCGCCATCGACGAAGCCACCGGGCGCGAGGTGCGCCTGCAAGCCTCCATCGTGGTGCTTGCCATGGGCGGCATCAATGGCAGCCACGAGGAGGCGCGGCGCAACTGGCCGCGGGACAGGCCGCTGCCCGCCGCCATGCTCAATGGCGCCCATCCGTTTGCCGACGGGCGCATGCACCACTGGGCGGCCGACCGATTGGGCGCGCAAATCACCCACGCGGGCGAGATGTGGAACTACGCCGCCGGCATTCCCCACCCCTTCCCGCATTTCCCGGGGCACGGCCTGTCGCTGATCCCGTGCAAATCGGCGCTGTGGCTGAATCACCGGGGCGAGCGCATCGGGCCCGAGCCGCTGGTCACCGGCTTCGACACCCACTGGCTGTGCCAGCAGGTGGCCGCGCAGGAGAAACCCTGGACCTGGCAGCTGCTCAACCGCCGCATCGCGCTGAAGGAATTTGCGATCTCGGGCGCCGAGCACAACCCGCGCATCCGCGACCGGCAGTTTCTGCGCTTCGTGAAGGACACGCTGCTGGGCAACCACCGCCTGGTCGACCAGATGGCGCGCCAAAGCCCGCATTTCATCGTGGCCGATACGCTGGCCGAACTGGCGGGCAGGATGAACGCTCTCACGGCTTCGCACGACATCCGCCTTGAGGTGCTGCAGGCCACGGCCGACGCCTTCGACGCGCATTTCCAGGGCAGCGGCAAGCCCGAGGACGACGCCCAGGTGCGCCGCATCCTGCAGGCCCGCCAATGGAAACCCGACAGCCTGCGCACCTGCAAGCCCGCGCCGCTGCAGCAGCCGGGCGCGGGGCCGTTCATCGCCATCCACACCCAGCTGATCACGCGCAAAAGCCTGGGCGGGCTGCAGACCGACTTGCAAAGCCGCGTGCTCGATGCCGCGGGCCAGCCGATGGACGGCCTGTACTGCGTGGGCGAGGCGGCGGGTTTTGGCGGCGGCGGGGCCAGCGGAAAGCGATCGCTGGAAGGCACGTTCCTGCCCGGCTGCATCCTGACGGCGCGGGCTGCGGCGCGGCACATCGTGACTTGACTACTCGGCTTTTCCTGCCCCCGCTGGGGGAGGGCCGAGGAGGGAGCCAGCAACGCTTGCGCCACCATGCCTGCATGAATGCCGGCACTCCACCGGCCCTCATCCCCGCCTTCCCCAAAGGGGGAAGGAGCAAAACAGCCATTCAACCAAAGCACAAGGAGACCGCATGGAGTTTGACTACCTCGTCATTGGCGCCGGCTCGGCCGGCTGCGTCGTCGCCAGCCGACTCAGCGAAGACCCGCGGGTCAGCGTCGCGCTGGTCGAGGCGGGCGGGCCCGACACCAGCGTGCTCACGCGCGTGCCGCTGGGCTTCGTCGCCGAGGCGAAGCGCAAGACAAATTCTGTGCACTACCACACCGTGCCCCAACCCGGCCTGAACGGGCGCCGCGGCTTTCAGCCCCGCGGCCAGGTACTGGGCGGCAGCAGCGCCATCAACGCCATGGTGTACTGCCGCGGCCACCGCAGCGACTACGACCACTGGGCCGCGCTGGGCAACCCCGGCTGGGACTGGGCCAGCGTGCTGCCGCTGTTCAAGAAGATGGAGGACAGCGCCTGCTTTGGCGCGACCGACGACCACGGCGCGGGCGGGCCGCTGGGCGTGGACTGGCTGCGCAGCCGCTTTGCCAGTACGCCGGCGTTTCTGCGCGCCTGCGCCGCGCAGGGCGTGCCGCCCACGCCGGACTACAACGGCGCGCGGCAAGAGGGCTGCTGGCCCGCGCAGGTCACGCAGCGCGGCGGCGAGCGCTGCAGCGCCGCGCGCGCCTACCTCACGCCCCACCTGGGCCGGCCCAACCTGCGCGTGCTCACCCGCGCGCGCAGCCTGCGCATCGTCTGGGACGGGCGGCGCGCCGCCGGCGTGCAGATCAGCCAGGGCGGGCGCGAGAGCGTGTTGCGCGCGCGCCGCGAAATCATCGTCAGCGCCGGCGCCTACGGCTCGCCCCAGCTGCTGATGTGCTCGGGCGTGGGGCCGGCGGCGCAGTTGCAGGCGCACGGCATCGCGGTGCAGCAGCACCTGCCGGGCGTGGGCCAGAACCTGCAGGATCACATCACCGCGTCGCTGAACTGGCACAGCCCGCGCGGCGACGCGGGCCTGGGTGTCTGCCCCTCGGGCGCGCTGGCGCTGCTGCGCGGCGTCCACGAATGGCGGCGCCAGCGCAGCGGCGCGCTGACCAGCAACGTCGCCGAGGCAGGCGCGTTCTTTCACACCGAAGCGGGCCTGCGCGCCAGCGACATCGAGCTGGAGTTCGTCGTCGCCATGGTCGACGACCACAGCCGCAAGCTCTACTTTGGCCACGGCTTTGGCCTGCACGTCACGCTCACGCGCCCCGGAAGCCGCGGCGAGCTGCGCCTGCAGAGCGCCGACACGCGCGACAGCCTGCTGATCGACCCGCGCTATTTCAGCGACCCCGACGACCTGCCGCGCCTGGTGCGCGGCGTGCAAAAGTCACTGGACATCATCAACGACGACGCACTCGCGCCCTGGCGCGGCGCGATGATCCGGCCCCTGCACCGCGATGACCCGGACGCGATCGCGCAGGAGCTGCGCGCGCACGCCGACACCGAATACCACCCGGTCGGCACCTGCCGCATGGGCGCGGCCAGCGACGGTGCCAGCGTCGTCGACGCGCGGCTGCGCGTGCATGGCGTGCAAGGCCTGCGCGTGGCCGACGCATCCATCATGCCCAGCATCACCACCGGCAACACCAACGCACCCACCCTGATGATTGGCGAGCGCTGCGCCGCCCTGCTGCAAGAGGACGCCCGATGCCCCCCCGCCCCCTGGAAAACCCCGCGATGAACCCCACCGCCCTGCCCACCCCGGCGCCCCACCTGCCCGCGCTGCTGCGCGACTGCTTTGCCGCCCAGCGCGCCGCCTTCACCCGCAGCCGCAACCCCGGCGCCGATAAACGCCGCGCCGACCTGCGCGCACTGCACCGCCTGCTGGCCGACAACCGCGAGGCCATCGTCGTCGCGATCGACCAGGACTACGGCTGCCGCAGCCGCTTCGAGACATTGCTGACCGAGCTGCTGCAGGGCCAGGAGGCGGCGCTGGCCGCAGCGCGCCGGGTGCGCCGCTGGATGCGCCCGCAAAAACGCCGCCTCGACCCCACGCAATACCCGCTGGCCAGCGCCTATACCTTCGCCCAGCCCGTTGGTGTGGTCGGCATCGTCGTGCCGTGGAACTTCCCCATCGCAATGGCCTTTCAGCCTCTCATTTGCGCGTTTGCCGCCGGCAACCGCGCCATGGTCAAGATGTCGGAAAACTCGGCCCACCTGGCGCGCCTGCTCAAGGCGCTGGCGCCGCGCTACTTCGCGAGCGACAAGCTCGCCTTCTTTGCCGACGACGACGCCGGCCCCGGCCAGCCGCTGGGGCCGCTGTTCACGCAGCTGCCGTTCGACCACCTGTTCTTCACCGGCTCGCCGCAGACCGGCAAGGCGGTGATGGCCAACTGCGCGGCCAACCTCACGCCGGTCACGCTGGAGCTGGGCGGCAAGTCGCCGGCCATCGTCGCGCCGGGCTTTGCGCTGGACAAGGCGGCCGAGCGCATCGTCTGGGTCAAGATGCTCAACGCCGGGCAGATCTGCACCAACGTCGACTACCTGTTCCTGCCCGAGGGCAGCGAGCAGGCCTTCATCGCCCACGCCCAACGCATCGCCCAGCAGCGCTACCCCGACCTGCTGGGCGGCGACTACACCGCCATCATCGACCAGCGCCAATACGACCGGCTGCAGGCCATGCTGCAGGACGCCATTGCCAAAGGCGCGCGCGCCGTGCCGCTGCTGCCCGGCCAGGCGGGCGACGTGCAGCGGCGCATCATGGCGCCCACGCTGCTGTTGGACGTGCACGAGGACATGCAGGTGATGCAGCGCGAGATCTTCGGGCCGCTGCTGCCCATCCTCGGCTACCGCAGCAAGGAGCAGGTGCGCGACTACATCAACGCGCGCCACCACCCGCTGGCGCTCTACCTCTACAGCAACGACCGCGCGCTGCAGGACTTCTACTTGACAGAGACGCTGTCGGGCGGCGTGAGCCTCAACGACAGCCTGATCCAGTCTGGCTTGCACAACCTGCCGTTCGGCGGCGTGGGCCACAGCGGCATGGGCCACTACCACGGCCACGAGGGTTTTCTCACCTTCTCCAAGCTGCGCCCGGTGTTCCGCCAGAGCCGCTGGCGCACCCTCGACCTGCTGATGCCGCCCTACGGCCGGCGCGCCTACCAGTTGCTGAACTTCATGCTGTGGCGCAACCGGTAGTGCAGTGTTCGACGCTATCTGCGGCATAAAACCGCGTCTTTTCGGCCTGGGCGGCGTTGCAAATCCTCGCGATAGCGACGGCTATCGCTGCGGTTTACGCCTTGCCCAGACCAAAAATCCATCGGTTTTATTTGTCGCATCAAGCATCGAACACTGCACTAGCGCGACAACCCCACGCCGGCCCAGCCGCCAAGGAGACAAGACCATGCCCCTCGCCTACCCCGCCACCGCCGCCGACTGGCGCCGCCTCGCCCAACAGCGCCTGCCGCGCTTTCTGTTCGACTACATCGACGGCGGCGCCGGCGACGAAGCAACGCTGGCCACCAACGTGCAGGACTTCTGCTCCGTGCGGCTGCGCCAGCGCGTCATGGTCGACGTGCAGCAGGTGGACACGCGCACCCGGCTGGCCGGGCAGGACTGCGCCATGCCGCTGGCACTGGCGCCCGTGGGACTGGCGGGCATGATGGCGCGCCGCGGCGAGGCTCGGGCCGCACGCGCGGCCGCAGCGGCCGGCCTGCCGTTCACGCTGTCGACCGTCGGCATCTGCCCGCTCGATGAGGTGACGGCCGCCGCCGGCGCGCCGCCCTGGTTCCAGCTCTACATGCTGCGCGACCGCAGCGCGGTGCAGGCCATATTGCACAAGGCCTGGGCTGCAGGCACGCGCACGCTGGTGTTCACCGTCGACCTGCCCACCACCGGCGTGCGCCACCGCGACACGCGCAACGGCATGGCGCACGGCGGCACGCGCGCCGCGCTGCTGCGCATCAGCCAGGTGCTGGCGCGCCCGGGCTGGGTGCGGCGCGTGGCGCTGGGCGGCAAGCCGCTGACCTTTGGCAACCTGGCCGATCAGGTGCCCGGCGGGCATGACCTGAACGCCTTCAAGGCCTGGGTGGACGCGCAGTTCGACGCCAGCGTCACCTGGCGCGACATCGCCTGGCTGCGCCAGCAGTGGCAGGGGCGCTTGCTGATCAAGGGCGTGCTGGACGCCGAGGACGCCCGCGCCGCCGTGGACAGCGGGGCCGACGGCGTCGTCGTCTCCAACCACGGCGGGCGCCAGCTCGACGGCGTGGCGTCCACCATCCGCGCGCTGCCGGCCATCGCACAGGCGCTGGGCGGGCAGACCGAGCTGCTGCTCGACGGTGGCGTGCGCAGCGGCGTCGACGTGTTCAAGGCGCTGGCCCTGGGCGCGCACGGCGTGCTGATCGGCCGGCCCTGGGTCTGGGCGCTGGCCGGCGGCGGCGAGTCCGGCGTGCGCAGCCTGCTGCAGGGCTGGCAGCGCGAGCTGGCCGTGGCCATGATGCTGGCTGGCGTGACCCGTGTGCAGGACATCGGGGCGCAGCACCTGGACGGCCCGTTCTTTCAACCCCATTGAGCAGGCCTGGCCTGCGCAGGCAACCATCAAAAAAGGAGACACCATGAACGGCGCACACGCACTGATGAAGACCCTGGCCGACGCCGGCATCGAGGTCTGCTTCTCCAACCCCGGCACCAGCGAGATGCACTTCGTCGCCGCGCTCGACGCCGAGCCGCGCATGCGCGCCGTGCTGGCGCTGTTCGAGGGCGTGGCCACCGGCGCGGCCGACGGCTACGCCCGCATGGCCGGCAAACCCGCCGCCGTGCTCTTGCACCTGGGCTGCGGCCTGGGCAATGGCCTGGCCAACCTGCACAACGCGCGCAAGGGCAAGGTGCCCATCGTCAACATCGTCGGCGACCACGCCACCACCCACGTGCAGTACGACGCGCAGCTGCAGTCCGACATCGAGACCGTGGCGCGCAACGTCTCGCCCGGCTTCGTGCGTACCTCGCAAACGACGGCCGCGCTGTGCCAGGACGCGGTGGACGCTGTTCAAGCAGCGCGCGGCCTGCCCGGCCAGGTAGCCACGCTGATACTGCCGGCCGACGTGTCGTGGGGCGAAGGCGGCCAGCCCTGCCCGCCCCCGCCGCAGCCCGCCTCGCCCACCGCGGACGACGCCACCGTGCAGGCGATTGCCGCGCTGGTGAAGAACGGCAAAAAGACCGCGCTGCTGCTGGGCGGCCACGCGCTGCGCGAGCCGGCACTGCTGGCCGCCGCGCGCATTGCCGCGCACAGTGGCGTGCAGCTGCTGGCCGAAGTCTTCCCCACGCGCATGGAGCGCGGCGCGGGCCTGCCCGCGGTCGAGCGCATCGCCTACCTGGCCGAGATGGCAGGCGTGCAGCTCGCGCCGATCGAGCAGCTCATTCTTGTCGACGCCAAGGCGCCCGTCTCCTTCTTCGCCTACCCCGGCAAGAAAAGCTATCTGGTACCCGACGGCTGCAGCATCCACACCCTGGCCACACCCGCGCAGGACGCCGCCGCCAGCCTGCGGCAGTTGGCCGATGCGCTGGGCGCCAGCCAGACCCCGCCCCGGCTGCAAGCGCCCCGGCGCCCCGAGCGCCCGCGCGGGCGCCTGACCGCGCCCAAGGTCTGCAAGGCCGTGGGCGCACTGCTGCCGGACAACGCCATCGTGATCGACGAGGCCATCACCAGCGGCCTGATGCTGGGCGTGATGACCCAAGGTGCCCCGCGCCACGACCTGATCACCCTCACCGGCGGCGCCATCGGCCAGGGCCTGCCCAATGCCGTGGGCGCGGCCATTGCCTGTCCCGACCGGCCGGTGATCGCACTGGTCGGCGACGGCACCGCGATGTACACGATCCAGGCGCTGTGGACCATGGCGCGCGAGGGGTTGAACGTGACGGCCATCATCTTCAACAACGCCAGCTATTCGGTGCTGGGCGTCGAGCTCGACCGCGTCGGCGCGGGCGAAGGCGGGCCCAAGGCCCAATCGCAGCTCGACCTGCACGGCCCGCAGCTCAACTTTGCCCAGCTGGCCCAGGGCATGGGCGTGCATGCGACACGCGCACAAACGTCCAATGACTTCTGCCAGGCGCTGGAATACGCGTTGGCCCAGCCCGGCCCGCACCTGATCGAGGCGCTCGTTCCCGAGTCGCTCGCCGGTGCCAAGCGCCGCGTGCTGCCCTGGCTGCTCAAGTCCCTGCCCAACCTGCCCCAGCCGGTGGCGCAGGCGCTCAAGCGCAAGATTGCGCCGTGACGCGCAAAGAATCGGGGGTCAGGCCAGCGATCGGCGTCACCGCCCGTCGGGCAGCCGCTCGGCGGCGTAGCTGTTCAGCACATGGCCGCTCTTGTCGAAGACGACGGTGAAGTCCATGCGCCGCGTGCCGTCGGCCCAGTTCCAGTACCACTCGCCCTGCTGCTTGAGCTCATAGAACACCTGGCGCGCGGGCTTGCCCAGCAGGCGGTGCACCTGCTCCTCGGTCATGCCCGGCTGCACGCGCTCGAAATGGTGGGGCGACAGCACTTGCTCGATGGCGCGCAGCACGCCGTCGGAGCCGATGGTGATCATGTAGTTGCGCTCGCCCGCGGGCTGGCGGTTGTACTCGAAGGTGCGCGCGCCGTCCGCGTCCTGCCAGATGCGCTCGGGCTCGCCAAAGCGCTGGCGCACCTGCGCTTCGGTGGAGACGCCCTCCTCCAGCTCGGAGATGCTTTTCTGGTCACAGCCGGGCAGCAGTGCGCACAGCGCCAGCAGCGCCGCACCGGCGCGTCGGAAGGGTTGCAGCAGGGACATCGTCAGGCTTTCAGCAGCTTGGCCGGCTAAAATGGCCGGCTGCAGCACAGGTTGCATGCGCTGCGCCGCCCGGCCCCATGCCCGGCGGCGCAGCGCGCAACCTTACCCGATTCCCCCTGTATTTCGTTGTGACCACCATGTCGTTTTTCCAGCGCGCCCACTACCTGTCCGACACCACGCAGTTCCTGCAGCAGCTCAAGGACAAAAAGCCCGACATGGAGCAGAAACAGCGCGAAGGCCGCGAACTGCTGTGGGACAAGAAAGTCGACCGCAGCCTGTGGCAGGAATACCGCGCCGCGCGCGTGCCGCAGAAGTCCTACGTCTACTACTCCTACAGCGCATCCGACCGCAGCACGCCCACGCGCTGAGCGCGCGCGGATGCTGCGCGTGTACCCTGTCTGAATGAATGGGCCACACCGCCACGCCTGAGCGCCAGGACAACGCGCACGCCCCCCCGCCCGCCGACGCGGTCGACCCCGTGGCGCTGGCCCGCCTGTACGGCGAGCCGCTGTTTGCGCTGCCACAGGACTTGTACATCCCGCCCGACGCGCTGGAGGTGTTTCTGGAGGCCTTCGAGGGGCCGCTCGACCTGCTGCTGTACCTGATCCGCAAGCAGAACTTCAACATCCTCGACATCCCGATGGTCAGCGTCACGCGCCAGTACCTGGCCTACGTCGACGAGATCCGCAGCCGCAACCTGGAGCTGGCCGCCGAATACCTGTTGATGGCGGCCATGCTGATCGAGATCAAGTCGCGCATGCTGCTGCCGACGGTGCACCACGCGGGCGAGGCCGAGGCCGAAGACCCGCGCGCCGAGCTGGTGCGCCGCCTGCTCGAATACGAGCAGATCAAGCTGGCTGCCCAGCAGCTGGGCCACCTGCCGCAGTACGGGCGCGACTTCGTGCGCGCGCAGATCGCCATCGAGCAAAGCTTGGCGCCGCGCTTTCCCGACCTGGACGTAGCCGAGCTTCAGGCCGCCTGGCGCGACATCTTCAAGCGCGCCCGGCTGGTGCAGCACCACCGCATCACGCGCGAGGAGCTGTCGGTGCGCGAATACATGGGCCAGGTGCTCAAGGCGCTGCAGGGGCGACGCTTCGTGCCGTTCGAGGAGCTGTTTCCCACCGGCCGCGGCACACCGGTGCTGGTCGTCACCTTCGTCGCGCTGCTGGAGCTGGCCAAGGAGTCGCTGATCGAGATCACCCAGGCCGAGGCCTTTGCCCCCATCTACCTGCGCCTGGCCTACACGCCGGCCTGAGCAGGCCGCACCCTTGCCCTTGCCCATGCCCGCCGCCTTCCCGCAGCCCACGCCCCGCCGCCAATTGGCACTGCGCTGGGCCGCCCGTCTGCTGGCATGCGCCGCGGCACTGGCCGGTGCCGCCAATGCCAGCGCCGCGGGCAACGCCGCGTGCACGAATGCGCAGCGCATCGTCTTCACCCAGCCGGTCACCGTCACCGCGCAGGAGCGCGCGCAGATCGCCCAGCTGTCACCTCTGCGCGTGCTGGCGGTCAGCGCACCGCCGCTGTCGCAATACGAGGAAGAGACGGGCCGCTACCGCGGCGTGGCCATCGACGTGCTGTGCGCGATCACCCAGGAGCTGGGGCTGGACTGGCGCCTGGACGGCGCACCCACGCAGACCGTGACCGAGAAAATCGCCAAGGTGCAAAACGGCCAGGCCGACCTGTTTTTGCCGCTGAGCGCCACGCTCGAGCGCGAGCGCCTGGGCCACTTCACGCTGGCGCTGTACACCAGCTACTACGTCGCCATCGCGCGCAAGGGCCGCTCCATCGAAATCGACCGGGCCGCCGACCTGGCGCGCTACCGCGTCGGCCTGGTGCGCGGCGTGGCGCTGCAGCCCATTCTGGAGCCGCTGGTGCCCGCAGCGCAGCTGCTGCTGGCGCAACAATCGTTTGCCGGCGGCGGCCTGTTCGACGCGCTGCGCGCGGGCGACATCGACGTGGCCGTCTTCAGCCGCGACTTCTTCGTCGAGCAGCGCTACAACCATGAGCTGTTCGACCTGGAGATCGTCCACACCTTCAAGGAATACCCGCGCCACTACGGCTTCTACCTGGGGCCGGACGCGGCGCACCTGCAGCTGGCAACGCTGCTGGACCGCTACCTGGGCGCCATCGACACCAGTGCATCGCTGCGCGCCCACCAGATGGGCGAGCGCCAGCTGATCGAACGCTACCTGCACCAGCGCCAGCAGCGCCTGCTGCTGCTCATCTCCAGCGCCGGCGCCGCGGTGCTGGCGCTGGCCGCCTTCATCGCGCTGCGCCACTACCGCCAGCTCACGCAGCGCCTGGAGGCCGGCCACCGGCGCATCCGCCAGCAGCAGCAAGCGCTGCAAGCGGCCAACCACCAGCTGCAACAGCTGAGCCAGACCGACGCGCTCACCGGCCTTGCCAACCGGCGCATGCTCGACCAGAGCCTGGCGCGCGAGCATGCGCGCTGGCGGCGCACCGGCTCGGCGCTGAGCGTGGCGCTGATCGACATCGACCACTTCAAGCAGGTCAACGACCGCCTTGGCCACACCACGGGCGATGCCTATCTGCGCGCGGTCGCCGGCGTGCTCGCGCGCAGCCTCACACGGGTCACCGACCTGGCGGCGCGCTATGGCGGCGAGGAATTCCTGTGCCTGCTGCCTGATTCGGACGCGCATGCCGCGCGCACCGTGGCCGAGCGCATCATGGACGGCATTGCCGCGCTGCAACTGCCCAACCCTCGCGCCGGCGCCGACGCCGGCGCGCTCACCGTGAGCATCGGCCTGGTGACGCTGCAAAGCGGCAGCCACGGCACGGCCGATCTGCTGCAGCAGGCCGACGTGCAGCTGTACGCGGCCAAGCACGCCGGACGCAACCGCATACAGGCCACGACGCTGCGCGCGTGAAGGCAGTAGCGCCTGCGGGCCACGGCTGGCGCGGCGTGCTGGTACGCTGGTGCCTTTCAGCCTCGCTGCTCCACTGCCATGCCCCACCTGACCATCGAATACAGCCCCAACCTGGGCGACTTCCCCGAGGCCGACATGGCGCTCGCGCTCAACGCCAGCGTCTGCGCCAGCCCCGAAGTTAAGGACGAATCCGACCTCAAGACCCGCTTCGTGCGCACGCGCCACTTCCAGATCGGCACCGCCGACACGCCGCGCGCCTTCGTGCACGCGCAGTTGCGCCTGCTGGCCGGGCGCAGCCCCAAGGCCAAGCAGGATCTGAGCGAGCGCATCGCCGCCGTGCTGCGCCGCATGGCGCCGCGCCCGGACGGCACGCTGGTGCAGCTGAGCGTGGAGATCGTCGACATGGATCGCCCGTCCTACGTCAAGGAAAGCCTGGGCTGATTCCATTTTTCAATCAATCGGGTACGCGAAGGCGCAGCGCAGACAGTGCTGCAGCACGGCAAGCGAAGCCGACAAAGTAACCGTTTGATTTGAAAATGGAATGACAGGCCCGGGCGCCAGCACCCGCCAGCACAGCCGCAGCGTCTGCCGACCCCGTAAAAACACTGACGAGACACCTTGTTGCATCTGCACAAAACCCCTGGTTTGCGCCATTGCCAAGGCTGCCGCGGCTGCGTACCTTCGCAACTTTCAAACGCTAGACAAGAGGAGCTCTCAATGAAAGCAACCCGGATGTTGTTGATTGCCGCGACCGTGGCCGGCATGGGAACAATGGCCACGGCCCAGGAGCAGATCATCAAGATCGGGCACTCCGGCCCGGTGTCTGGCCCCCAGGCCCACTATGGCAAGGACATCAAGAACGGCGCGCAGATGGCCATCGATGACCTCAACGCCAAGGGCTTCGAGATCGGCGGCAAGAAGGTCAAGTTCGAGCTGATCGCCGAGGACGACGCAGCCGATCCCAAGCAGGGCACGGCCGCCTCGCAAAAGCTGTGTGACGAAAACGTCGCCGGCGCGGTCGCCTTTGTGAACTCGGGCGTCGCCATTCCCGCAGCCAAGGTCTTTCACGACTGCGGCATCCCGGTCATCAACGGCGCGGCCACCAATCCCGACCTGACCAAGCCCGGCTGGGATACGACCTACCGCATCATCGCCAACGACAACGCGCTGGGCGCGGCGCTGGCCAACTACACGGCCAACACCGCCAAGCTCACGCAGGTCGCCGTCATCGACGACCGCACCGCCTACGGCCAGGGCCTGGCCAGCGTCTACAAGAAAGAGGCCGAGAAGCTGGGCATCAAGGTCGTCGCCAGCGAATTCACCAACGACAAGGCCACCGACTTCATGGCCATCCTGACCTCGATCAAGGCCAAGAAGCCCCAGGCCATCTTCTACGGCGGCATGTACGGCCAGGCCGGCCCGATGCTGCGCCAGATGGCCCAGCTGGGCATGAACGACGTGAAGTTCTACGGCGGCGACGGCATCTGCATCGACGCGCTGACCGAGGTGGCCGCGGGCGCCAAGACGCAGGAGAACGTGGTCTGCGCCGACGGCGGCGCCTCGATCGCCAAGATGCCCGGCGGCACCGAGTGGAAGAAGCGCTACGATGCCAAGTACCCCGGCCAGTTCCAGGTCTACAGCCCCTACTTCTACGACGGCGTGATGCTGCTGGCCGACGCGATGCAGCGCGCCGGCTCGGCCGACCCCAAGGTCTACATCCCCTTCCTGCAGAAGTCCAACTTCTCGGGCGTGACCTCGCGCCTGGAGTTCGAGAAGAACGGCGAGATGAAGAACCCCAGCTACACGCTGAGCCACTTCGTCAACGGCAAGAAGACTCCGCTGGACTGATACGCACCAGCATCCGCACTTAGCACAGCCCGCCGCCCCGGCGGGCTTTTTCATGCCCAAAGCCCTGCGGGCCGTGCAGTCGGCGCCTGTGCACGCCGCGCCGCCTTCCCCTACACTTGCGCCCCACCATGCAAGCGCCCGGGAACGCCCTGCACGTCGGCTGCGGCACCGCTGTACGCTTGCCACCCCAGCCATGACCCAAGATTTCGACGTTCTCATCGTAGGCAGCGGCCTGGCCGGCCTCACGGCCGCGCTGCAGCTGGCGCCTACGCACCGCGTGGCCGTCGTCACCAAGCGCGAGCTGCAAGCGGGCTCCAGCGGCCAGGCCCAGGGCGGCATTGCCGCGGTGCTGGCCGAGGGCGACAGCTTCGACGCCCACGTGCAGGACACGCTGACCGCCGGCGCCGGCCTGTGCGACATGGCGTCCACGCGCTTCGTCGTCGAGAACGCGCCGGACACCATTGCCTGGCTGCAGCAGATGGGCGTGCCGTTTTCCGAGGAGGACGGCCAGCTGCACCTCACGCGCGAGGGCGGGCACAGCGCGCGGCGCATCGTGCACGCCACCGACGCCACCGGCGCCGCGGTGCAAAAGACACTGATCGAGCATGTGCGCGACACGCCCAACGTCACGCTGCTGGAGCAGCACACGCTGATCGACCTGGTCACCAGCCGCAAGCTGGGCCTGGGCGGGCCGCAGCGCTGCGTCGGCCTGTACGCGCTCGACGAAGCCACCGACGAGGTCGTCACGCTGCGCGCGCCGCACACCATCCTGGCCACCGGCGGCGCGGGCAAGGTCTACCTGTACACCACCAACCCCGACACCGCCACCGGCGACGGCATTGCCGCGGCCTGGCGCGCGGGCTGCCGCGTGGCCAACCTGGAGTTCATCCAGTTCCACCCGACCTGCCTGTACCACCCCAACGAGAAGTCCTTCCTGATCAGCGAGGCGGTGCGCGGCGAGGGCGGGCGGCTGCTGCTGCCCGACGGCACCCGCTTCATGCCGTCGCACGACGAGCGCGCCGAACTTGCGCCGCGCGACATCGTCGCGCGCGCCATCGACTTCGAGATGAAGCGCCACGGCCTGGACTGCGTTCACCTGGACATCTCGCACCAGAGCCCGCAGTTTCTGCAGGAGCACTTTCCCAACATCCTGGCGCACTGCGCACAGCTGGGCATCGACATCACGCGCCAGCCCATCCCGGTCGTGCCGGCGGCGCACTACACCTGCGGCGGCGTGCTCACCGACCTGTCCGGGCGCACCGACATCGCCGGCCTGTACGCCATTGGCGAGACCGCCTGCACCGGCCTGCACGGCGCCAACCGGCTGGCCAGCAACTCGCTGCTCGAATGCATGGTGTTCGCCCGCGCCGCGGCCACGCACATCCAGGGCGACGCCGCGCAGGAGCGCGCGCCGCTGCCCGCCTGGGACGACAGCCGCGTGACCGACGCCGACGAGGCCGTCGTCATCTCGCACAACTGGGACGAGCTGCGCCGCTTCATGTGGGACTACGTCGGCATCGTGCGCACCAACAAACGCCTGGAGCGCGCCGCGCACCGCATCCGGCTGCTGCAGGACGAGATCCACGAGTTCTACGCCAACTTCCACGTCACGCGCGACCTGCTGGAGCTGCGCAACCTGGTGCAGGTGGCCGAGCTGATCGTGCGCAGCGCGCAAATGCGCCACGAAAGCCGCGGCCTGCACTTCAGCCGCGACTGGCCTGACCTTGCCGCCCCGGCCGCACCCACCATCCTCGTGCCCGCGCTGCGCTGACGCGCGGCCGGCATCCGCCTTTCCACACCATCCAAGGAGACTCCCCGTGCTTCGCACCCTGCTCAAATCCAAAATCCACCGCGTCAAGACCACGCACTGCGAGCTGCACTACGAAGGCTCGTGCGCCATCGACGAAGACCTGATGGACGCCGCCAACCTCTGCGAGAACGAGCAGATCCACATCTGGAACGTGGACAACGGCGAGCGCTTCGTCACCTACGCCATCAAGGGCGAGCGCGGCAGCGGCATGATCTCGGTCAACGGCTCGGCCGCGCGCCGCGCCTGCACCGGCGACCTGCTCATCATCGCGGCCTTCGCCCAGGTCGACGAGAAAGACGTGGCGGCTCACAAGCCCCAGCTGGTGTTCGTCGACGCCGACAACCGCCAGGTGGAACTGCGCCACAAGGTGCCGACGCAGATGCTGTAAGAGAGAGGCGCCCCGCCACGATCCGCGCCGGAACATCCATCGGCCAGGGGGCTGGCCACCTACGAAGAACCCATCGAGCGCTACGGCATCGCCAGCGTCGCATCCAGCCAGCCGCGCAGGCTGTTGACGAAGGCCCAGCGCTCGACGCGCGCCACGTCCTGCAGGCGCAGCACGCCCTCCTGCACCCGCCCTTCGCGCAGCAGCGCAGCGCGGCCCACGCCGGGCAGCAGGCCGCAGGCCAGCGGCGGCGTGATCCAGTGCCCGTCCAGCAACGCCGCGACATTGCCAAACGTCGACTCGGTGATCTCGCCAGCGGTGTTGTAGAGCAGCGTGTCGAACACGCCCGGCGGCGGCGCGAATGCCGCATAGTGCGCGCGCCGCGTGGTCTTGTGGCGCGTGAATTCACCATGCGCGTCGGCAAACGGCCGCGTGGCCAGCGCCAGCACCACGGGTTGCGCCGTCGGCTGCAGCACAAACGCCTCGGCGCGCGGCGCGCCCTGCGCGTCCAGCAGCAGGCGCACGCGCCACAGCCCTGCGCCATGCGCAGCGCACAGGGCATGAAGGCAGGATTGAACCCGCGCCGCGTCCCACGGCCGGCCGAAATGCGCAGCGGCGGCGGTCATGCGCGCCAGGTGCTCTGCCCGGTGGCGCAGCACGCCGCCGTCGAGCGCCAGCGTCTCCAGCAGGTCGAACGGCTCGCTCGCCCGCTCGACGAACACGCGCTTAGCCGCCCATTCGCGCCATTCGTCCGCCGCCTGCGATCCGGCGGTAATGCCGCTGCCGATGCCGCAGGTGACCTGCGCGCCGCGCAGCGCGACGGTGCGGATAGGCACGTTGAAGGTGGCGGCCACGCCACCCGCGCCGCCCGGCCGCACCACGCCAACGGCGCCGCAGTACACGCCGCGCGGCGCGCTCTCCAGCGCGTGGATTTGCTGCATCGCGCTGCGCTTTGGCGCTCCGGTGACCGAGCCGCACGGAAACAGCGCGCCGAACACGTCGGCCAGCCGCGTGCCCGCGCGGGTGCGCGCCACGACGTCCGAGGTCATCTGCCAGACCGTGGGCAGCGCCTGGGTGTGGAACAGCCGCGGCACACGCACGCTGTGCGGCTGGGCAATGCGCGACAGGTCGTTGCGCAGCAGGTCGACGATCATCACGTTCTCGGCGCGCTCCTTGGGGCTGGCGCGCAGCTGCGCGGCGCTGGCGGCGTCCTCGTCTAGCGTGGCGCCGCGCGCGGCAGTGCCCTTCATCGGGCGGGTCAGGATGTCGCCTGCGCCATCGGCGCCAGCGCGCCAGTCGAAGAACAGCTCGGGCGAGACCGACAGCGTCGCCTCGTCGCCCATGTCCAGGTAGGCCGCATAGCCGCCCGGCTGCGCGCGGCGCAGCGCGTCGAAAAGCGCCAGCGCATCGCCCTGCAGGCGGCCTGACAGCGGCGCCGTGTAGTTGACCTGGTAGCACTCGCCCGCGGCAATCGCACTGCGAATCCGCGCGATTGCCGCGTCGAACGCAGGCCGTGCCAGCGCCTCGTCCCACTGCACCGTCGCGTCGCCCGGCGCCAATGCGTCGTCCCAGGGTTCGGGCGCATCGAACACCGCGAACCACGCCAGCGGCCCGTCGGCAGCGTGGGTGCGCAGCGCCGCGTCGAACGCAGGCGCAGCCTCGTAGCGCAACTGGCCCACCACCCAGGCGCCGGCGCGCGCGGCGTCCTCGACCGCGTCCAGCACGGGGCGCACCTCGGCGAGCGTGCGGGCCACCAGCGTGGCGCGCGGGTTGCGAGCGCCGAAACGCAGGCGCGCGGCCGCGTCGTCGCGTGGGTCGGCAAAATCGATCTTGAATGAGTACAAGGTTGGAAAGGGTTTATTGCCCGCTGTTACCTCGCATCGAGTGATGCCGAGTGGCGGCGCTTCTTGTGCACATTGGCGAAAACGGCGTAACCAGTCATGACGGACGCCGTCGGGCCGCAGACCGGGGCGCCGCCGCGCGCCCCTCCCCGCTCACGCCGCGCCGAAATGCGGCACCAGCGCGCCGGCGGGCTGCCCGCTCTTGAGCGCAGCGGTAAACGCCAGCATGCGGTCGATGGGCAGGCGCGCGCGCGGGATGATGGCCGGGTCGACCTGCACCGCATTGGCGCCGCTCTCCAGCACCTGGGCGACGCCCGCCAGGCCGTTCATCGCCATCCACGGGCAGTGCGCGCAGCTCTTGCAGGTGGCGCTGTTGCCGGCCGTCGGCGCCTCGTAGAAAGTCTTGCCGGGATTGAGCTGGCGCAGCTTGTGCATCATGCCCTTGTCGGTGGCGACGATGAACTCGGTGGCGTCCATCTCCTGCGCGGCCTTCAGGATGGCGCTGGTCGAGCCCACCGCATCCGCCAGCGCCACGACATCGGGCGGGCTCTCGGGGTGCACGAGGACTTTGGCCTGGGGGTGCTCTTTCTTCAGCAGCTCCAGCTCCAGCGCCTTGAACTCGTCGTGCACGATGCACGCGCCGTTCCAGAACAGCATGTCGGCGCCTGTCTGCTGCTGGATGTAGCTGCCCAGGTGGCGGTCGGGCGCCCACAGAATCTTGTGGCCCTTGTCCTTGAGCGCACGCACGATGTCCAGCGCGCAGCTGGACGTGACCAGCCAGTCCGAGCGCGCCTTCACCGCCGCGCTGGTGTTGGCGTAGACGACCACGGTGCGATCGGGGTGCTGGTCGCAGAAGGCGCTGAATTCGTCGATCGGGCAGCCCAGGTCGAGCGAGCAGGTCGCGTCCAGGTCGGGCATCAACACGGTCTTCTCGGGCGAGAGGATCTTGGCCGTCTCACCCATGAAACGCACGCCCGAGACCACCAGCGTCTGCGCCGGGTGATCGCGGCCAAAGCGCGCCATCTCCAGCGAGTCGCTGACGATGCCACCGGTCTCCTCGGCCAGATCCTGCAGGTCGGGGTGCACGTAGTAGTGCGACACCATCACCGCGTTCTTCTCTTTCAGCAGGCGGCGAATCCTGTCCTTGAGCTGCACTCGCTCGGTGGGCGAAGGCTCGGGCGGCACGCGCGCCCAGGCGTACTTGGTCGAGCAGGCAGCGCCCTCGTCCTGGGGCTGCTCGTATTCGACGTCAATGACTCGTGGCATCTCGACTCCTCACAACACTTGCATGCGCATCGAAAAATCGGTGGCCCGCACGTCCTTGGTCAGCACCCCGATCGAGATGCGGTCCACGCCGGTCTCGGCCAGCGCACGCAGGCCGTCCAGCGTCACGCCGCCGGATATCTCCAGCACCGCGCGCCCGGCGTTGATCTGCACCGCCTCGCGCAGCACGGGCAGCGGCATGTTGTCCAGCAGCACCATGGCGGCGCCGGCGTCCAGTGCCTCGCGCAGCTGCGCCAGTGTCTCGACCTCGATCTCGACGAAGCGCGCGCGCGCCGCCACGGCCTGGGCCGCGCGCAGTACCTGCGCCACGCCGCCGGCGGCGGCAATGTGGTTTTCCTTGATCAGCACCGCGTCGTGCAGGCCCATGCGGTGGTTGAGCCCGCCGCCCACGCTCACCGCGTACTTCTGCGCCACGCGCAGGCCGGGCAGCGTCTTGCGCGTGTCGACGATGCGCGCGCGCGTGCCTTCGACCGCCTGCACGTAGGTGGCCGTCTTGGTCGCCACGCCCGACAGCAGCTGCAGGAAATTGAGCATGGTGCGCTCGGCCGTCAGCAGCGCGCGCGCCGGGCCTTCGACCTCCAGCACCACCTGGTCGGGCGCGCAGCGCCCGCCTTCGGCCACCTGCCAGGTGATGCTCGCATCGGGCGCGAGCGCGCGCAGCGTCGCCTCGGCCCAGGGCGCGCCGCACACCACGGCCGCTTCGCGCGCCAGGATGCGCGCGCGCACGCGCTGGCCCTCGGGCACCAGGGCGGCGGTCAGGTCGCCGCCGCCCACGTCTTCCTGCAAGGCGCGGCGCACGTCGTCCTGCGCCTGCGCGGCAATGGCCTGGGGGTTCATCTCGTTGTCGATAGGGGGTTGTTTCATGGGGCGACAAGCATAGCGGCTGGCGCGCCAGCGCAAGAGACATAGGGCCATCACCCACGCCTTCAACCCTGGCACCATGGGCGCGCTGCGCTGGTGCGGTGCAACATAAACGCATAGACTCACCGCGTTCTGCGTTTTTTGCGCCGCCAAGAGCCCCAGAAGCCCCAGGAGACCCAGCCATGTCCGCCATCCCCGCCACCACCACCGGAACGCCCTACGGCACGCTGCCGCCGGCCTCGCCCCTGCCCCGGCGCAAGCCCATCAGCTTGCCGCGGTTAACGCAGATGCGCGCCGAGGGCGAAAAAATCACCATGCTCACCGCCTACGACGCCACGTTTGCCGCGGTGGCCGACGCCGCCGGCGTCGAATGCATCCTGGTGGGCGACTCGCTGGGCATGGTCTGCCAGGGCCTGCACAGCACCGTGGGCGTAAGCCTGCAGACCATGGCCTATCACACCGAAAGCGTCACGCGCGGCCTGCACCGCGCCCAGGGCACGGCCTGGGTCATTGCCGACCTGCCCTACGGCAGCTACCAGGAGTCGCGCGAGCAGGCGCTGCGCAGCGCCAGCGTGCTGATGCAGGCAGGTGCGCACATGGTCAAGCTCGAAGGCGGCGGCTGGACCGCGCCCACGGTGGACTTTCTCGTCGAGCGCGGCATCCCCGTCTGCGCCCACCTGGGTCTGACGCCGCAGACCGTGCACGCGCTGGGCGGCTACCGCGTGCAGGGCCGCGGCGACGCGCAGGCCGCCGAGCTGCGCCACCACGCGCTGCAGCTGCAGGACGCCGGCGCCTCCATGCTGGTGCTGGAGATGGTGCCCGCCCAGCTGTCGGCCAGCCTGACGCAGGAGCTGACGCACTGCCACACCATCGGCATCGGCGCGGGCAAGGGCACGGCCGGCCAGGTGCTGGTGCTGCACGACATGCTGGGCGTGAACCTGGGCAAGAACCCGAAGTTCGTGCACGACTTCATGCAGGACGCGGGCAGCGTCAAGGGCGCGATCGAGGCCTATGTCCAGGCCGTCAAGAACGGCAGCTTCCCCGACGACGCCCTGCACGCCTGGTGACCTATTCCCGACGCATCCGCCCCTCCATGCACATCGTCCACACCATTGCCGACCTGCGCGCCGCCCTTGCCGGGCGCGGGCGCCCCGCCTTCGTTCCCACCATGGGCAATCTGCACGCCGGCCACCTGTCGCTCGTCGCGCAGGCCAGGCCGCTGGGCGACGTGAGCGTAGCCAGCATCTTCGTCAACCGCCTGCAGTTCGCGCCGCACGAGGACTTCGACAGCTACCCGCGCACCTGGCAGGCCGATTGCGACGCGCTGCAGGCCGCCGGCTGCGACCTGCTGTTCGCCCCGCGCGAGTCCGACCTCTACCCCCAGCCTCAGACCTTTACCGTGCAGCCCGACCCGCAGCTGGACGGCATGCTGGAAGGGCACTTTCGCCCGGGGTTCTTCGCCGGCGTCTGCACCGTGGTGATGAAGCTGTTCTCGGCCGTGTTCTTCGCCAGCGGCGGCGGCACCGCGGTCTTCGGCAAGAAGGACTACCAGCAGCTGATGGTGATCCGCCACATGGTGCAGCAGTTCGCGCTGCCCATCGCCATCGTCGCCGGCGAGACCGCGCGCGCCGGCGACGGCCTGGCGCTGAGCTCGCGCAACGGCTACCTGGACGCCGCCGCCCGCAGCCGCGCGGTGCAGCTGTCGCAGGCGCTGCGCGCGCTGGCCGACGCGGCGCTGCAGCCCGGCGCCGACCTGGCGGCGCTCGAAGCGCACGCGCTGCAAACGCTCAGTGCCCAGGGCTGGGAGGCCGACTACCTGACGGTGCGCGAGCGTAGTGACCTTTCGCCCCCCGTTGGCGCGCCCCAGGCCGGCCAGCTGGTTGCGCTGGGCGCTGCGCGGCTGGATGGCACGCGGTTGATCGACAACCTGGAGTTTTAGTTTCCCGGGTATTTTTGGCCGTTGCTGCGCGCCGTCAACTGCCGTTACTGCGTAACCCGATACCCCGATTTCTCGACAATGGGCCGCGACGCTTCGCGCTGAGCCCGGATCAGGGCCGTAACCTCGGCGCCGGGCATGCCGGTGGTAACGATGCCGATCTGCTCCATCTTTGCCGCGAAGTCGGGGTCTTTGACGATCTCGATCATCGCCTTCTCCAACCGGCTCACGACATCGGCCGGCGTGCCCACGGGCACATAGGCGGCGTACCAACTCGATGCCTGCTCGAAGCCCAGCACGCCCTGCTCCTTGAACGTGGGGACGTTGGGAATCAGCCTGGAGCGCTCCATACCCGGCACGCCCAAGTATTTGATCTTGCCGGCCTTCTCCAGCTCCGACGCCGATCCGACGATGTCCATGCCGATGGGCAGTACGCCGCCGATTTCGTCGGTGAGCATCGACGGCGCGCCCTTGTAGGCGACGGGCGTCAGATCCAGATTCATCTTCTGGTTCATCTCCAGCAGGCCGAAGTGCAGCACGCCACCCATCGACACCATGCCAACGCCGGTCTCGTTCGGATTCTTCTTGACCCAGTCCAGGTACTCGCGCATCGACGAATAAGGGCTTTTCGCCGACGTCGTGGCCACCAGCGGCGTGTCGGCCAGGTGGGCCACGGGGATCATGTCCTTGTCCGGATCGAAGGGCAGCTTGTCATAGGTCAGCGGGTGAGTGACGAAGGGCGGCGCCGGGCTGATCAGAACGGTGTTGCCGTCGGGCGCTGCGCGCTTGACCGTCATCAGCGCGATATGGGTGCTGGCGCCGGGCTTGTTGTCGACGATGACGGTGCGCCCCAGGTCGGTGCGCAGCTTCTCGGCCATGGCGCGCGACATGCTGTCGAGCGCCCCACCAGCGGAAAAGCCGATGACGATCTTGAGCGGCGTGCTCGACGCGGTCTGTGCCGCCGCCGTGGTGGCGACCAGCGCGGCGCACAGCGCGGTGCCCGTGATTTTGGCAATGGTTGTGAGGGACATGTCTCCTACTCCTTTGGATGGTTGGGATGTTGTGGCGAAACGGGGTGAAAAAAGTGCGCGGCGTACTCCTCGCCGTCAATGCGCGCCGATGGCGTGCACGACCAGCGCCAGGCCGCTGGCAACCAGCAGCGCGCAGATCAGCCGGCGCAGCATCTCGGGTGACACACGCCGGGCCGCGTGGTGGCCCAGCACCACGCCCACAGCGGCGACGGCCAGCAGCACCAGCCAGCGCTGCCACAGCTCGGTGTGCGACAGCCGCCCCGACGCGCCCATGGTCAGCAGCACCGCGCAGGCGCTGACGGTGATCACCACCGGCGTGCTGGCGCGCAGCGCCATCACGTCGGGCAGGCGCCGGGCAAGCCAGGCGACCACCAGCGGGCCGGCCGTGCCGAACAGCATTTCCACCAGGCCGATGGCGCTGCCCGCGGCATGGCCCCAGGGCGCGGCCAGCTGCCGGCGCCGGGCCGGCGCACCGCGCAGCGCTTGTGCGCCCACGGCCGCCACGTACAGGCCCAGGGCCAGCAGGGGCCAGCGGCTGTCCAGCCGGGCCGACAGCCACAGGCCGACCAAGGCGCCCGCCACCATGCCCGGCAGCAGGCGCCGCAGTTCGGCAAAGTTGACGTGGCGCAGGTTCAGCCCACCCAGCAGCAGCGAGGCCGGCACGTCCAGCAGCAGTACCAGGGGCACGACCTCGGCCAGCGGCCAGCGCCATGCCAGCAGGGGCACGATGACCAGGGCCGAGCCAAAGCCCGTGATGCCCAGCACCACGTAGCCCAGCAACACCACCGCGGCGGGGTAGAGCAGTTCCTGCATGGTGGTTGCTACGGTTCAGTCGATCAGGCGACGGCCGGCACCCAACGCTCACCATCGGCCGGGGTGGTGTCGGCGTCCAGCGGATAAATGGGGCGGCCCAGGTGCTTGAACGGAAACAGCCCGTAGTCCGAGCTGCACACGCCCGGCCCGCTGACGAGCACGACGTGTTTGGCAAACGGCCCGAACCCGGCGCGGAAATGCTGGCGCGACTTGAGCAGCACGTATTTGCACCGGGCCGGATCCACGCCGGCATGGGTGAACACGCCGGCGTCGTAGGGCTCCTGCGGCCGCTCGCTGATGAAGACCTGCACCGTGCCCACGCGCAGCACGGCGGTGCGGCCCAGGCTCTGGCGCACGCCCGTGAACATGGGGCCGGTGACAGTGTATTCGCCATCCGTCAGGCGCTCGACCACGCCCGTCAGGCGCAGCGGACGCCCCTTGAGCCCCAGGGCCGGCATGTCGGTCTTGCCGCCCACGTCCACCGTGACCTCGGCGCCCACGCCGCGCTCGAACAGCGTGGCCACCGTGGCCGGATCCCAGAAGGGGCCGGCGACCACGTCCTCCAGGCCTTGTTTCAGCACCTCTTCGAGCACGTCCATGATGTCGGTGACCCCGCCGGCGCCGCAGTTGTCGCCATGGTCGATGAGCAGCACCGGGCCTTCGCTCAGGCTCTTGGCATGGGCGATGGACTGGGGCACGGGCTCGCTGGGGAAGACGAAGTCCGCGCGGCGCGACCAGGCCAGCTCGCACAGCTCGTCGAGCAGGCGCGCGCCTTCCTTGATCTTGCCGCGCTCCGCCGCAATGACCACCGACAGGCCCGCGTACGGAATGTCCGACAGCGGAAAGCCGCCGAAGATGGAGGCATTGCACACCTCGCCATCACGCTCGGCCTGCATGGCGCGATCCATGATGTCCTTCATGGGCTGCATGGCGGGGGTCTGGCGCAGCATGTGCGTCAGCATGGGCAGGCGGCGCCACAGCAGCGTGGGCTGACTTTTCCCCTCCAGCCGGGCGCGGATGCTGCGCGCCACGCGCTCGCCGGTCTCGTAGATGTCCACGTGCGGGTAGGTGCAGTAGCCGGCGATGACCGTGGCGTTGCGGATCAGTTCGCTGCTGAAATTGGCGTGGAAGTCCAGCGCCACGCCGATCGGCAGGCCCGGCGGAGTGCACGCGCGCAGGCGGCGCAGCAGCTCGCCCTCGGCGTCCGGGTAGCCCTCGGCCACCATGGCGCCGTGCAGATCCAGCAGGATGGCGTCGCAGCCCTGGGATGCGCTTTGCACCACGGCGTCGCACAGGGTCTCGAAGGCCTCGCGCGTCACCACGCCGCTGGGCACGGCGCCGGCGTAGACGGCAAAGTCCACCTCGGCCCCCATCTCGCGCGCCATGTCCAGGTAGGCGGTGGCGGCGTTCTTCGTGCCCTCGCAGGCCAGGCGCGCCGCCTCGCCAAAGGCCGGGCCATCGCCGGTGCCGCGGCGAAAGTCGCTGTACACGGTGGTGATGGGCGAGAAGGTATTGGTCTCGTGGCGCATCAGGGCGACGACTAATTTCATGGCTTGGTTTCCCGCGTTCATGCGTGCATTCCTCCGGCGGCCTGGAGGGCGCATACCGGGCTTGCGTTGCAGTGTAGAAAGGCGATAAACCAATGTCCAATATATATAAAATGTTTTATTATTCAGTTTACATATGAATGAACATCGCCTGAAATGCTTTGTCGCCGTCTATGAGCAGGGCAGCGTGTCCGCCGCCGCCACGCGCCTGCACATGACGCAGCCTCCACTGAGCATCTTGCTGCGCAAGCTGGAGGACGAGCTGGGCGTGACGCTGTTCGATCGCAGCGGCCACCGGCTGGTACCCACGACGACGGGCGAGCTGTTCTACCTGCGCGCCAAGGCGCTGCTGGCCAGCCTGCAAACCATGCGCCGCGAACTTCGCGAGGCCGAGCAGGGCGCGCGCGGCAGCGTCCGTATCGGCTGCGCCACGGCGGCCAGCCTGTTCGTCATGCCCGACGTGATGCAGGCGCTGGAAGCGGATGGCCTGGACATCACCATCCACGTGCAGGAAGGCGAGGCGGGCCACATGCTGCAGCGCTTGCGCGAGCGCGGCCTGGATCTGGTCATCTCGCGCAGTGAATACGCCACGCCGGAGCTGGAGACGCGGGTCATCCTGGACGAGCCCCTGTGCCTGGCGCTGCCGCCGCAGCATCCACTGGCAGGCCGCGACCGGGTGCGGCTGCGCGACTTGCGCGGCGACCGCTTCCTGCTGCACCAGTCTCCGCTGGGGACCGGGATTTCCGACATGGTGCTGCGCGCCTGCCAGAACGCGGGCTTTGTGCCCAACGTGGTGTATTGGGGCGGCGAGACGCTGCCCATGCTGCTGATGGCGCACAGGGGCTTGGGCGTCGCATTCGCGCCGCAAAGCTTCGGACGGCTGGCTACGGGCCTGCCGCCACTGGTGGCGCTGGAAGGTGTGCAGCTGCGCACCCACCTGAATCTGGCCTGGCCGCGCCAGTACCCGCTGACGCCGACGGCGGCGCGGGTGCGGGATTTGATTGTGGAGAGGTTTGGGTAGGGGCTGGATCGTTTGGACGTTGCTGGCCGGGATGTGCGCCCGGCGGCGCACTCACTTTCACTCCAGGTCGTCAATCAACTGCCCCGCGCCACCCCTCCGACGCCGGATCACGCTCCATCAGGCGCGCCACCGCATCCTGCGCCTGCAACCGCCCATCCAGCAGCGCAACGACCGCCTCGGCTATCGGCATCTCAACACCGACGACGCGCGCGCGCTGCACCACGGTACGGGCACTGTAGACGCCCTCGGCCACGTGGCCCAGCGAGTCGACCGCCTGCTGCAGCGTCCTGCCCTCGGCCATCAGCAGGCCGACGCGGCGGTTGCGCGAGAGGTCGCCAGTGGCGGTGAGCACCAGATCGCCCAGGCCCGACAGGCCCATGAAGGTCTCGGCGCGCGCGCCCAGCGCCAGGCCCAGGCGGGTCATCTCGGCCAGGCCGCGGGTGATCAGCGCCGCCCGCGCATTCAGGCCCAGTTGCAGGCCGTCGCACAGGCCGGTGGCAATGGCCAGCACGTTCTTGACCGCGCCGCCGACCTCGACGCCGGCGATGTCCTCGTTGGCATAGACGCGCAGGTGCGGGCCGTGCAGCGCCTGCACCAGCGCCTGGCGCACCGCGGCGTGGCTGCTGGCGGCCACCAGCGCGGTGGGCTGGCCGCGCGCTACCTCCAGCGCAAAACTGGGGCCGCTGAGCGCGCCTGCTCGCAGCTGCGGCGTGGCCTGGGCGCAGACCTCGTGCGCCAGCAGGCCGGTGCCGGCCTCAAAGCCCTTGCACAGCCAGGCAACGGGCGCCTGCGCGCCCTGCACCAGCGCCAGTTGCTCGCGCAGCGCGGCCATGGGCGCGCCCAGCACGACCAGGTCGCAGTCGTGCAGCAGCGGCGCGACAGGGCCGCTGACGACGTCAAGGGAATCGGGCAAGCGCACGCCAGCGAGATAGCGCGCATTCTCGCGCGCGGCCTGCAGGGTGCGCGCATGCGCTGCGTCGCGCGCCCACAGCCGCACCCGGTGTGCGTCGCTGTGGCTGGCGGCGCTGATGGCGATCGCCGTGCCCCAGGCGCCCGCTCCCAGAACGCTGATGCGCATGGCTGCTCTCCTGCTCATTCGACTGGCACGCGCCGCCGTGGCGCGACAGACGGGAGTGGTTACTGCACGGTGGCGCTGGCTTCGTCGGCCTGCGCCAGCTGCTGCTGCTCGAACATGGTCTGGAAGTTGATCTCGGCCAGGTGCACCGGCGGGAAGCCCGCGCGGTTGATCACGTCGGCCACGTTGCCGCGCAGGTAGGGGTAGATGATCTGCGGGCAGGCCACGCCGACCACCGCGTTCATCTGCTCTTGCGGGATGTTGCGGATCTCGAAGATGCCGGCCTGCTTGGCCTCGACCAGGAACATGGTCTTCTCGCCCACCTTGGTGTGCACCGTCGCGGTGACGCAGATCTCGAAGATGCCCTCGACCACGTTGTTGGCCTGCACGCCCAGCTGGATGTCGACGTTGGGCTGCACCTGTTCGAGCAGGATGGCGGGCGAATTGGGCTGCTCCAGCGACAAATCCTTCAGGTACACGCGCTGGATCTGGAAGACGGGTGCGCTGTCCTGCGCGGCGTTTTGGTCTTGGTCGGCCATGGTCTGGGTCTCTCGGTGATGGTGGGATGGCAAAGCCCGCCGGAGGTGCGGCGGGCCAGCGGCAGATTATGCGGCCTGCAGCAGCGGCATCAGCTCGCCGCGCGCGTCCAGCGCCATCAGCTCGTCGCAGCCGCCCACGTGCGTGCTGCCGATGAAGATCTGCGGCACGGTGCGCCGCCCGGTCGTCTCCATCATCTGCTGGCGCGCGGCCGGGTCGGTGTCGATGCGCAGCTCCTCGATCTGCTCGACGCCGCGCGCCTTCAGCAGTTGCTTGGCACGGACGCAATAGGGGCAGACGGCGGTGGTGTACATCTTCACGGCTTGCATGGCGGTATTCCTTGGAGGTTCACGAAGCAGGCGGCGCCGGCTGCGGCACGCCCATCTGCCCAGCTTGGGGCGTATCAGGATTTTTCAACCGGCAGGCTGGCCTCGCGCCAGGCAGCCAGGCCGCCGGCGAGCACCTGCGCCTTGTCGTAGCCGAGCTTGCGCGCAATGTCGGCGCCGCGGCGCGCCCGCCCGCCACGCGCGCACACCAGAATGACCGGCACCGCCTTGTTCTTGACCACCTGGGGCAGGCGCTCGGCAAGTTCTGCCAGCGGCACGTTCTTGGCGCCGCCCACGTGGCCACCGGCGTACTCGGCAGCGTCGCACACGTCGATCACGACGGCTTTTTCACGGTTGATCAACTGCACCGCCTGCGCGGCCGACACGCCGCCCATGCCGCCGCCCTTGAGCATGGGCAGGGCCAGCAAGGCGCCCGATGCCAGCGCGGCAACAATCCAATACCAGTTCTCGACGATGAAGTTCACGGCTGTCCTCAGGCTAGTGCAAAGCCCGTCATTCTAAAATGCCTGGTTTTGACCAGAAACTTCCCGGCCCTTGCCATGTACAAACTCGTTCTGATCCGCCACGGTGAATCCACCTGGAATCTTGAAAACCGCTTCACCGGCTGGACCGACGTCGAGCTGACTCCCAAGGGCATTGCACAGGCGCAAGAGGCCGGCCGGCTGCTGCGCAGCGAGGGCTACGACTTCGACCTGGCCTTCACCAGCGTGCTCAAGCGCGCCACGCACACGCTGTGGCACTGCCTGGATGCGATGGATCGCACCTGGCTGCCGGTGCAGCACAGCTGGCGCCTGAACGAGCGCCACTACGGCGCGCTGCAGGGGCTGAACAAGGCCGAGACCGCCAAGCAGTACGGCGACGAGCAGGTGCTGGTGTGGCGGCGCAGCTACGACACGCCGCCGCCGGCGCTCGATCCGCAAGACCCGCGCAGCGAGGCGGCCGACCCGCGCTACGCCCGGCTGGCGCCCGGCCAGGTACCGCTGACCGAGTGCCTCAAGGACACCGTCGCGCGCGTCCTGCCCTACTGGAACGAGGCGATCGCTCCTGCGATTCGCAGCGGCCAGCGCGTGCTGGTCTCCGCGCACGGCAACTCGATGCGCGCGCTGGTCAAATACCTGGACGGCATCTCCGACGACGCCATCGTCGGCCTGAACATCCCCAACGGCATTCCTCTGGTCTATGAGCTGGACGCCGACCTGAAACCCCTGCGCAGCTACTACCTGGGCGACGCTCAGGCCGTAGCGCAGGCCGCGGCTGCCGTAGCCGCCCAGGGCAAGGCCTGAAACACGCCTGCCGCCCGGGGAACCGCCCGCGGGCGGGCCGCTCCAAGCGGTATATTGCGCCTCTGGCGTGAAGGGAAGATATGGGGCAGAAACTCAAGATTGCAGGCTGGATCGGCGTGGGCGTGGTCGCCGGCGCGCTGACCACCGTGTCGCTGCAGACCGTGGCGCGCGGCGCCATGGCACCGTTGCCGCTCGAGGAAATCCAGCAGCTGTCGGCCGTGTTCGGGCTGATCAAGAGCGACTACGTCGAGCCCGTCGATGACAGAAAGCTGATCACCGACGCGATCTCGGGCATGGTCGCAAGCCTGGATCCGCACTCGCAGTACTTCGACAAGAAGTCGTTCAAGGAATTCAAGGAAGGCACGTCGGGCAAGTTCGTCGGCGTGGGCATAGAGATCACGCAGGAAGACGGCCTGATCAAGATCGTCTCGCCCATCGAAGGCACGCCCGCCGACCGCGCCGGCCTCAAGAGCGGCGACCTGATCTCCAAGATCGACGACACCGCGGTGCGCGGCCTGTCGCTGAGCGACGCGGTCAAGCGCATGCGCGGCGAGCCCAACACCAGCGTGCAGCTGACCATCCTGCGCAGGAGCGAGAACCGCAGCTTCCCGGTGACGATCACGCGCGAGGAAATCAAGACCCAGTCGGTCAAGGGCAAGCTGGTCGAACCCGGCTACGCCTGGATCCGCCTGTCGCAGTTCCAGGAGCGCACCGTCGACGACTTCGTGCGCAAGGCCGAGGAAATCACCCGCCAGGAACCCCACCTCAAGGGCCTGGTACTCGATCTGCGCAACGACCCGGGCGGCCTGCTCGATGCTGCCGTGGCGATCTCGGCGGCGTTCCTGCCCGACGAGTCGGTCGTCGTCTCCACCAACGGCCAACTGCCCGAGAGCAAGTCCACACTGCGCGCCGCGCCCGAGTACTACGCGCGCCGCGGCCAGGGCGACCCGCTCAAGCGCCTGCCGGCGCAGTTCCGCGGCCTGCCGCTGGTCGTGCTGGTCAACGAGGGCTCGGCGTCCGCCAGCGAAATCGTCGCCGGCGCGCTGCAGGATCACAAGCGCGCCACCATCATGGGCAGCCAGACCTTTGGCAAAGGCTCGGTGCAGACCGTGCGCCCGCTGGGACCCGACACCGGAATCAAGCTGACCACGGCACGCTACTACACACCTAACGGTACCTCGATCCAGGCGCGCGGCATCGTGCCGGACGTGATGATCGACGAGACCGCCGAGGGCGACCCCTACGCAGCGCTGCGCCTGCGCGAGGCCGACCTGGAGAAACACCTGACCAACGGCCAGGGCGAGAAAGAGGCCAGTGCAGAGCGCGAGAAGGCCCGCGAAGAGGCGCGCAAGCGCCTGGAGGACGAAGCCACCAAGCCACACGCCGAGCGGCCCAAGCTGCCCGAGTACGGCTCGGACAAGGACTTCCAGCTGGCGCAGGCGCTCAACCAGCTCAAGGGCCAGCCGGTGCAGGCCAGCAAGACCCAGGTCGAGCGCCCGGCAGAAAAGAAAGACACCGCCGACGACGCGAGCGAGTGATGCACGCACCTTCGGCCCGCTGAAGGTACGCACACAGGCCGGGCCCGCCCGGCCTTTTTCATGCAAGAGACACCGCGATGAACGACGACCAGCTGCTGCGCTACGCGCGCCACATCATGCTCGACGAGATCGGCATCGAGGGCCAGGAGCGCCTGCTGGCCGCGCACGCGCTGATCATCGGCGCCGGCGGCCTCGGATCGCCGGCGGCGCTGTACCTGGCATCCGCGGGCGTCGGACGCATCACGCTGGTGGACGACGACGTGGTCGACCTGACCAATCTGCAGCGCCAGATCGCCCACACCACGGCGCGCGTGGGCCAGCCCAAGACACAGTCGGCCGCGCAGGCGCTGCATGAGATCAACCCGGGCGTCGCGGTCACCTGCGTGCACGAGCGCGTGGATCAGCAACGCCTGGCGCAGCTGGCCGCCAGCGCCGACGTGGTGCTGGACTGCACCGACAATTACCGCACGCGCCACGCCATCAATGCCGCCTGCGTCCAGGCGCGCAAGCCGCTGGTGGCGGGCGCAGCCATCCGCTTCGATGGCCAGGTCACGGTCTATGACACGCGCGATGGCCGCAGCCCCTGCTACGCCTGCCTGTTCGCGCCCGACGCCGACTTCGAGGAAGCCGCTTGCGCCACGCTGGGCGTGTTCGCGCCGATGGTCGGCATCATCGGCACCGTGCAGGCGGCCGAGGCGCTGAAGCTGATCGCCGGCGTCGGCCAGTCACTGGCCGGGCGGCTGCTGATGCTGGACGGGCGCAGCATGCGCTGGAGCGAAATGCAGATTCCGCGCGACCCGGACTGCCCGGTGTGCGCTGCGGCGCGCTGAGAATTCGCTCACGGGCCGATGGCTGCTGCGCTGGCGTTGATCGCGGCGGAGGCGCCGCTCCTACGGGAAAACAGCGCCGTCGCCGCGAATACCTCGCCGCGATCGATGCATTCGTAGGAGCGGCGCCCTCGCCGCGATGGATGCCCAACAGGAGCGTGATCACCCCCCCAGTCGTACCCGCCTCAACCCAGCCTGCGCTGCAGCCACTCCAGCACCGTCGGCGACACCAGCGCCTCAACCCGCCCCTTGAGCTGCGCGATCTCGCGCACCAGGGTGCTGCTGATGTGCTGCACCTGCGCGCCGGGGGTGAGAAACACCGTTTCCAGCTCCGGGCGCAGGTGGCGGTTCATGCCGGCGAGCTGGTATTCGTAGTCGAAGTCGGTGCCCGAGCGCAGGCCGCGCACCATGACCTGCGCGCCCTGGGCGACCGCGAACTCGGTGACCAGCCCGTCGAACGGCAGCACCCGCACCTTGGGCAGGTCGGCCAGCGCCTCGCGCGTGATCTCCAGGCGCTCGTCCAGCGTGAACAGCGTCTTCTTGTGGTGGGCCATCGCCACCGCGACGATCACCCCGTCGAACAGCGCGCTGGCGCGGCGCAGCATGTCCTCGTGGCCCAGCGTGATGGGGTCGAAGGTTCCGGGGAAGACGGCAAGCACGGACATGGGACAGACTCTTTCGTAGCGACGTTGGATGCGGGCATTGTCGCCAAAACCGCGTTCAGGCCGGGGCCGCGTCCGCCAGGCGCAGCAGATGCGCATGCACCGCGCCCGCCTTCAGGTAGCGGTGCAGCGCCAGGCCCAGCGGCGCCAGCGCGGCGTCGTCCCAGGCGTGCGGCGCCTCCAGGTAGACAAAGCCCGTGGGCGCCAGCGCGCGGCGCGCGGCCTTGAGCGCCGGCTCGAACCAGGCGCCCTCGCCGAATGGTGGGTCGATCAGCACCAGATCCAGGCTGGCCGATGCCTGCTGCGCCAGCGCCTGCAGCCCGTCGCCGCGGCGCAACTGCACCACGTCGCCAGCGCCCAGGCGCTGCACGTGGCGCTGCAGCTGCTGCACCAGCTGCGCGTCGCTCTCGACCAGCAGCACGGCCTGCGCGCCGCGCGAGGCGGCCTCCAGCCCCAGCGCGCCGGTGCCGGCAAACACGTCGATGCAGCGCCAGCCAGCCAGATCCTGGCCCAGCCAGTTGAACAGCGTCTCGCGCACGCGGTCGGGCGTGGGACGCAGGCCGGGGTGCTGCGCCACCGCCAGCCGGGTGCGCTTGAAGCGCCCGCCGATGATGCGGATCTCGCCCGTACCCGTTGGCGCGGCAGCGGCCTTGGCTTTTGCCGCGCCCGGCTTGCTCGCCCTGCCCGCGGTGGGCGTGCGCGCCGCGCGCCCGCTCAAGGCTGGCCTCCGACGATTACCGTGACCATGCGCTCGGGCTGCAGCGTGCGCTGCATGGCCGCGCGCACGTCCGGCAAAGTGAGCGCCTGCACACGCTCGGTCCAGTGGTCCAGGTAGTCCAGCGGCAGGCCGTTCCAGGCGATGTTGGCCACGTTGCCCAGCAGCTTGCGGTTGCTGTCGATGCGCAGCGCAAAACCGCCGATCAGGTTGTCCTTGGCGGCACGCAGCTCGGCCTCGGTCGGGCCGTCGGCGACGAATTTGGCGATCACTTCGCGCGTCACGCGCACCGCTTCCTTGGCTTGGTCGGGGCGCGTCTGCAGCGCGACGGTAAAGGCGCCCACGTTCAGCCCGGGCGAGAAGCCGCTGCCCACGCTGTAGCTCAGGCCGCGCTGCTCGCGCACCTGCTGCATCAGCCGCGAGGTGAAGCTGCCGCCGCCCAGGATGTGGTTGCCCACCAGCAGCGCGAGGAAGTCCGGGTCGCTGCGTTTGATGCCGGGCTGGCCGATCAGCACATGCGCCTGCGCCGAGTGGAACGGGATACTCTCCTGCTCGGCCGTCTTGAGCGGCTGGGCGTCGGGCACGGCGGGCAACGGCGCGCAGCCGCCCGCGTCCTGCTGCGGCAGGCGCGACAGCAGCGTCTGCACCAGCGTCTGCGCCTGCGCGCGGTCCACCGCGCCGACGATGCTCACCCGCGCGCGGCAGGCCTGCAGATAGTGCGCGCGCCAGGCCTGCATGTCGGCAATGCCGATGGCGTCCAGCGTCTGCGCGCTGGGACGCTGACCGTAGGACTGGCCGCCGTAGACCGCGGCGGCATAGGCCTTGGACGCGATGGTGCCCGGACGCGTGTCGGCCTCGCGCAGGCTGGCCTGCCAGCGCGCGCGCTCGCTGGTCCACACGCCGGCGTCCAGGCTGGGCTGGCCGATCTCGCGGGCGGCCAGCTGCGCGGCGCGCGCCAGCAGGTCGGGCTCGGTCAGCGAGCGCAGCGAGAACGACAGCGCGTCGCGGTCGGCGCCGGCATCCAGGCTGGCGCCCAGATCGGCCCAGGCCTGGCCCAGCGCGTTCTCGTCCAGCGCTGGCGCGTCGCCGTCGGCCTGCACGCCCTTGGCGCTCATCATGGCGGCAGCGCTGGCCAGGCCGGCCTGCGCCGCCGGGTCGCGCCGGCTGCCGGCGTCGAAGTCGATCTGCACGTCGACCATCGGGATGGCCGGGCTGTGCACCAGCCAGACCTGCGCGCCGCTGGGCTCGCTCCAGTGCTCGATGGGCAACAGCGCCCAGGCGCTTTGCCACAGCAGCATGCTGGCGGCGCCGGTCAGCACCAGGCGGCCGAACCGTCCCAAACGAGTGCCGGGGCGGCGCAGCGAGGCGCGACGCCCCTGTTCAAGGCTTGTCTTCATCGTCGATCCTTGGAGTCGTGCCAGCATCAGCGCACGGGCGCGGCAATGGGTTGCTCGGCGGCGGCCGGCTGCTGCTGCGCCACCTGCGTGGGCTGTGGCACCAGCGTGGCCACGGTGAGCTGGTCGTCGCCAAAGTAGCGCGCGGCCACGTCCTGCACCTGGGCGGGCGTCACTCCGCGCAGCAGCGTGAGCAGGCGCTCCTCGGCGTCCAGCGGCAGGCCCTGGGCCCAGTTGCTGCCCAGCTCGTTGGCCTGGCTGAAGACCGAGTCGCGCGCGTAGATGGTCGATGCCACCCACTGCGTCTTCACGCGGGCCAGCTCCGCCTCGTCCACGCCGTCAACGGCAATGCGCTGCACCTGCGCGCGCAGCGCCTGCTCCAGCGCCTCGGCGCTCTGGCCATGCGCCGGCACGCCGGTCAGCAAGAAGGTGGCCGGCCCGCGGCCAAAGACCCGGGCGTAGGCGCTGGCGGCGTCGGCCACACGGCCCTCGCCCTGGGTCAGCGCCTTGTCCAGGCGCGCGCCGTCGTAGCCGCTGAGCACGGCCGACAGCACCAGCAGCGACAGCGCGTCACGGTCGCCGTCTTCGAGCTGCTGCACGCGCCGCAGCGCCGGCACCTTGAACGCCATGGCCACGTAGGCCTGGCCGGCCGGCGCCTTGAACAGCACGCGGTGTTCGCCCTTTTGCAGCGGCTCGGTGCGCGGCTTGCGCGTGGGCACCGGGCGGTCGGCAATGCGCCCATAGGTCTTTTGCGCCAGCGCCAGCACCTGCTGCGCGTCGACGTCGCCAGCGACGACGACGACTGCGTTGCGCGGCACGTACCAGCGCGCGTGAAAATCGCGCACGTCCTGCGGCGTCATCGCGTCCAGGTCGCTCATCCAGCCCACGACCGGGCGGCGGTAGGGCGAGGCGATGAAGGTGGCGGCGTTGAGCTGCTCGATCAGCGCGGCGCGCGGCTGGTCTTCGGTGCGCATGCGCCGCTCTTCCTTGACGACCTCGATCTCCTTGGCGAACTCGGCGTCGGGCCATTGGTTGTGGGCAAAGCGGTCGGACTCCAGCTGCATCACGTCCTGCAGGCGGTTGGCCGGTATCTGCTGGTAGTAGCCGGTGTAGTCCAGCGTGGTGAAGGCGTTCTCCTGCCCGCCCAGTGCGGCCACGCGGCGCGAAAATTCGCCCGGCCCGAGCTTGGCGCTGCCCTTGAACATCATGTGTTCGAGCACGTGGGCGACGCCGCTGGTGCCGTCGACCTCGTCCATGGCACCCACGCGCACCCAGACCATGTGCACCGCCGTCGGCGCGCGCCGGTCGGGCTGCACGATGAGCTGCATGCCGTTGGCCAGCGTGAACTGCTGGGCGCCGTTGCCGTTGGTGGCCTGCAACTGGGGCAGCGCCGTGCGCTGAGCGGGCGCGGCGGCTGCGGGCTGGAGCGAGGGCTGGGCCAGTGCAAGCTGGCAAGCCAGCGCGGCCGTGAGGAAGATGATGTGTTTCATAGAATGGCTGTGATTTTAAGAACCCCTGCAATGTTCAGCTTTTTCAAAAAAAAACCCCCTGCGCCGCCCAGCGACGCCCCACCAGCGCCCAACGCGGCTGTTGCGCCGGATGCCCAGGCACCCGCAGCATCTGCGCCCGCGCCTGAATCTCTGCCTGCTGCGCCCGCACCAACGCCCGCCCCAGTGCCAGCGTCCGCGCCCTCCTCCGGCGGCGCGCTGGGCTGGCTGCGCAAGTCGCTGGGTGGCGGGGCTCCAGCTCCAGCATCTGTCGCTGCGCCCGGACGGCCCCCTGAAGCAGCAACATCCCCCGCCAGCACCCCGGCACCAGAGCCTGCTCCCACGCCGGCTGCGGCGCCCTCGCCCACGGCTGCGGCAGAACCAACGCCACAACCCGCTCCCCAGCCCAGCGCACCGGCAGTCGACACACTGCCCACAGAAACCCCTGCCGAGCAGCCGCGCCAGGGCTGGATGCAGCGCCTGAAGGCCGGGCTGCGCAAGACCGGCACCGGCATCACCACGGTGTTCACCGGCACGCGCATCGACGAGACGCTGTACGAGGAGCTGGAAGACGCGCTCCTGATGGCCGACACCGGCGTCAAGGCCACGCAGCATCTGCTGGATGACCTGCGCCGGCGCGTCAAGGAGGCCAAGGCCACCGAGCCAGCCGCCGTCAAGGCGCTGCTGGCCGACGCGCTGACCGACCTGCTGGCGCCGCTGGAAAAGCCGCTCGTCATCGGCGAGCACCAGCCCACCGTGATCATGGTTGCCGGCGTCAACGGCGCGGGCAAGACCACGTCGATCGGCAAGCTCACCCGCCACCTGGCCGACCACGGCCAGAGCGTGCTGCTGGCCGCGGCCGACACCTTCCGCGCCGCCGCGCGCGAGCAGCTGGGCGTGTGGGCCACGCGCAATACGGTCGAGATCGTCAGCCAGGAAGGCGGCGACCCAGCCGCGGTCAGCTTTGACGCCGTGACCGCCGGCAAGGCGCGCGGGCGCGACGTGGTGCTGGTGGACACCGCCGGGCGCCTGCCCACGCAGCTGCACCTGATGCAGGAGCTGTCCAAGATCCGCCGCGTGATCACCAAGGCCGACGCCACCGCGCCGCACGAGGTGCTGCTGGTCATCGACGGCAACACCGGCCAGAACGCGCTGGCGCAGGTGCGCGCATTCGACGACGCGCTCTCGCTCACCGGGCTGATCGTCACCAAGCTGGACGGCACCGCCAAGGGCGGCGTGCTGGCGGCGATTGCGCAGGAACGCCCGGTGCCGGTGTACTTCATTGGCGTGGGCGAGCAGCTGCAAGACCTGGAGACCTTCAACGCGCGCGAATTCGCCCAAGCGCTGCTGGGCTGACCACCCACTGCCACACCCAGCGCCCGCAACCACCCCATGCTGCTGGAACTGACCCAAGGTGCCGCACTGCTGCTGGCGCTGTGTTTCCTGTACAGCGCCGGAATGCGCCTGCTGACGAATCACCCGCGCACGCTGCAGCTGCTCGCCGGGCTGCTGTTTGGCGCCATTTGCATCGTCGGCATGCTGCAGCCGCTGCAGCTGGCGAGCGGCGTCATCATCGACGCGCGTTCGGTCGTGCTCAGCATGGCGGCGCTGTTTGCCGGCCCCTGGGCCGCTACCATAGCCGTACTGCTGGCCGCAGCCGCGCGTATTGCGCTGGGCGGCACCGGTGCAGCCATCGGGGTGGCAGCCATCGTGTTGTCGGCCGGTGCCGGGCTGCTACTGCGCCTGGCGCACCAGCATCGGCAGCTGCGCCTGTCGCTGCCAGTCCTGCTTGCCTTCGGCGTACTGCTGCACCTGGCCATATTGGCACTGTTTCAAGTGCTGGAGCCTGTTGCGGTCACGCGCGTCAACCGCCACCTGGCACTGTCCTATGTGCTCGTTTTCGCCCCGGCCACGGCGTTTCTCGGCTGGCTGCTGCGCGATGCGCACCAGCGCCAGCAGACCGAGCAGCAATTGGAGGACAGCACCGCCCGCCTGCGCGCGCTGACCCGCTCCATCCCCGACCCGATCTTCGTCATTGACGACGAAGGCCATTATCTGGAGGTACTCACGCCCGACGACTCACTGCTGGCACTGCCCGCACGGCAACTCGTCGGCCGGCGCCTGCATGACGTGCTTCCCGCGCCCATGGCCAGCCAGCTGATGCAGAGCATCGCCTACACGCTGCACAGCGGCCAGCCGCAGAACCTGCGCTTCGAACTGAACACACCCAGCGGGCTGCGGCATTTCGAGGCGCGCTGCCGGCCGCAGGGCATGAGGCTGCATGGACGCGCAGCCGTCGTCTTCGTCGCCCACGACCGCACGCTGCAGATGCAGGTGGAAGAGGCGCTGCAAGAGTCCGAGCAGCGCCTGCGCACGCTGCTGGCCGACATGCCGGCGGTTGCGGTGCAGGGCTACCGCGCCGATGGCGCAGTCACCTTCTGGAACCAGGCGGCCGAACAGCTGTATGGCTATAGCGCCGAAGAGGCACTGGACAGCAACCTGTACGCGCTGATCATCCCCGATGCCATGCAGCAGCAAGTGCGCAGCGACGTCGCCCGCATGTTCGCCACCGGCGAGCCTGTGGCCGCCGGCGAGCTGTGTCTGCGCCACAAGAGTGGCGCCAGCGTCGACGTCTTCTCCAGCCACGCCTTTGTGCACGTTCCCGGGCGCCCGCCCGAGATGTTCTGCATCGACGTCGACATCTCGGCGCGCAAGGCGGCCGAGAAGCAGGCGCTGTACCTGTCGCTGTACGACGCGCTGACCGGCCTGCCCAACCGCCGCCTGCTGGGCGACCGGTTGCAACAGGCGCTGGCCGGGCGCACGCGCGGCGGTTCATGCGCTGCACTGCTGTTCCTGGACATCGACCACTTCAAGACACTCAACGACAGCCAGGGCCATCAGGCGGGCGACCAGCTGCTGGTGCAGATCGGCGAGCGGCTGCTGGCCTGCGTGCGCGAGCACGACACCGTCGCGCGCCTGGGCGGCGACGAGTTCATTGTGCTGCTGACGCTCTTGAGCAATGACCGCAGCCATGCCGCGGCTCAGGCGCGCACGCTGGGTGAGCGCATCCTGGCCGCGCTGCGCAGGCCCGTGGCACTGGCCGGCCAGGAACACCACCCGACGGCCAGCATGGGCATCACGCTGATCAGCGAAACAGACACGAATGCCGAAGCGCTGCTGCAGCAGGCGGATCTGGCCATGTACCGCGCCAAGGACGAAGGGCGCAACCAGCTGCACTTCTTCGACCCAGCCATGCAGGCCAGCGTCGACCAGCGCCTGCGCCTGCAGGCCGAGCTGCACCACGCGCTGCAGGATCAGCAAATGCTGCTGTACTACCAGCCCCAGGTCGACGCGCAGGGGCGCGTCACCGGTGCCGAGGCGCTCTTGCGCTGGCAACACCCCACGCGCGGCCTGGTCGCCCCCGGCGCCTTCATTGCACTGGCCGAGGAGACCGGGCAAATCCTGGAGCTGGGCCAATGGGTACTGCAGCAAGGCCTGTGCCAGCAGGCGCGCTGGCGCGCCGACCCGCAGCTGGCGCCGCTCAAGCTCTCGCTCAACGTCAGCGCGCGCCAGTTTCGCCAGCCCGGCTTTGTCGACACGCTGCGCCTGCAGCTGACCGACAGCGGCGCCGACCCGGCCCACATCGCGCTGGAGCTGACCGAAAGCCTGCTGCTGCAGGAGCTGGACTCGGTGATCGCGCTGATGCAGTCGCTGCGCGCCCTGGGCCTGACGCTGAGCCTGGACGACTTCGGCACCGGCTACGCCAGCCTGAACTACCTCAAGCAGCTGCCGCTGCAGCAGATCAAGATCGACCAGGGCTTTGTGCGCAACCTGCTCGACGACCCCAAGGACGCGGCCATCGCCACCGCCATCGTCACCCTGGCCGACGCACTGGGCCTGCAGGTCATCGCCGAAGGCGTGGAGACCGCGGCCCATCACCGCATCCTGCTGGAGCGCGGCTGCCGTCACTTCCAGGGCTACTGGTTCGGCCGCCCCATGCCGCTGGCCGACTTCGAGGCCATGGTGCGCGCGCAGCACGCGCCGACGGCGTAAACCTCATTCAGACGCCGCTGCCCGGCGCATCGACCTGCTGCGCCACCCACTGCGCATAGTCGGCGCTGGCCTGCGCCGGCTGCGCCACCAGCTGCGGCAGCTCATACGGATGCGCGCCGCGCAGCCACTGCAGCAAGGCGCCCGCCGCCTGCGGCGTCGTCTTGCAGGTCACGCGCCACTCGGCATCCTCGTGCAGCGCGCCCTGCCAGACATAGTGCGAGGCAATCGCCTCCACCTGCGCACAAGCCGCCAGCCGCGCCTGCACGCAGCCCGAGGCCAGGCGATGGGCGTCGGCGGCGCTGGCGACGGTGGTGGTGACGATGGTGATCTGGGGTGTGGCGGGGCTGTGCATGGCGTGAGTCTGGCACGGGCTGCCTGGCGAGCTGATGATGCGCTGAAGTCGACTGCCTTATCCACGCGGCCAGATGGCACCGGGCATCCATCTGCGTCCCTCAAGCCGTGCATTTCCGTTGCCAGGTTATTTGGCTGCGTGACTATGAAACTTTCGGATTGCGGCAACGGTTGTCCGCACTGGAACAAGGTGCGCAAGCCGCCCCCATATGACAGTGTTTGACTCCGCTTTGCCCAGCTGAGGGAACTTTGCCTTTAGCACTCCATCCAATCGAGTGCTAACATCCCTCCATGCAACAAAGGACGAACGATATGAACCTCCAGACTGCATCCGCCGCAACTGCACTGGCACCGGCAAACGTCTGGTCTATGGTGCCGGCGCTGGGCAATCTGGATGCCTACATCGGCGCCGTCAACCGCCTGCCCTTGCTCACGCCCGAGCAGGAAAAAGACTACGCCCATCGCCTGAAGAACGACAACGACCTGGACGCCGCCGGGCGGCTGATCCTGTCGCACCTGCGCCTGGTCGTCTCCATTTCACGCCAGTACCTGGGCTATGGCCTGCCGCAGGGCGACCTGATCCAGGAGGGCAACGTGGGCCTGATGAAGGCGGTCAAGCGCTTCGACCCCGACCAGGGCGTGCGGCTGGTGAGCTACGCCATGCACTGGATCAAGGCCGAGATCCACGAATACATCCTGAAGAACTGGCGCATGGTCAAGGTGGCGACCACCAAGGCGCAGCGCAAGCTGTTCTTCAACCTGCGCTCGATGAAGCAGGGCTTCAAGGCCGACGCGCTGGACACCGACACGCATCGCGAGACGCTGTCCGAGCACGAAATCGACCAGATGGCTACCCAGCTAGGCGTCAAGCGCGAGGAAGTCATCGAGATGGAGACGCGCATGTCCGGCCGCGACGTGCTGCTTGACCCCGCGCCCAGCGACGACGGCGAGCAGGCCTGGGGCCCGATCGCCTACCTGAGCGACTCGGCGCACGAGCCGACGGCGATGATCGCGTCGCGTCAGCGCGACGAGCTGGCCAGCGACGGCATCCACCAGGCGCTTGAAGTCCTGGACGCGCGCAGCCGCCGCATCGTCGAGCAGCGCTGGCTGCAGGTCAACGACGACGGATCGGGCGGCATGACGCTGCACGAGCTGGCCGCCGAGTACGGCGTGAGCGCCGAGCGCATCCGCCAGATCGAGGTTGCGGCAATGAAGAAGATGCGCAAGGCGCTGGCCGAATACGCCTGACGCACCGGCCTACCTGCGCCGCACTGCGGCGATGGATAATCAAGGGCGCGCACCCCACCGGGTGCGCGCCTTTTTTCTGGCCCGCGCCCGCACGCCGCTGCTTCCCGGCACACCAAGCGACAAGCCCGGTGCGGTGCCCAACGGAGCATCGATCCATGAATCCAACCCCTTCCCTGGCACGACGCAGCCTGCTGGCACTGGCGCTGGCCGGTGTTTGCGGCGGCGCGCTGGCGCAAGACGGCGCCAGCGGCGCCACCGCCACGCCCGGCTGGCCGAGCAAGACCGTGCGCCTGGTCGTCGGATTTCCGGCCGGCTCCTCGCCCGACCTGACCGCGCGCCTGTTTGCCGAGCCGCTATCCCGGGCGCTGGGCCAGAGCGTGATCGTCGACAACAAGGTGGGCGCGGGCGGCAACATCGGCGCCGCGCAGGTGGCCCGGTCGCACGACGACCACACCATCGGCCTGTTCATCAACGGCAATCTGACGATTGCCAAGCTGCTCAACCCGCAAGTGGCCTACGACCCGCACAAGGATCTGGCGCCGCTGTCGCTGATCGGCGTGTCGCCGCTGGTGCTGACGGTGCCGGCGCACCAGACTGGCGTGCCGGCCGACGCGGCGGCGTTTCTGCAGGCCGCGCGCCAGGCGGGCGACACCTGGAGCTACGGCACGCCCGGCGTGGGCACGGTGGGCCACCTGGGCATGGAGCTGCTGAAAGCCCGGGCCGGCATTAATCCGCTGCACATTCCCTACCCCGGCTACCCCCAAGTGGCCACGGCCATGCTGGGAGACCAACTGCAAATGGCACTGCTGCCACCGACGCTGGCGCAGTCGCAGGAAGACGCCGGCAAGCTGCGCCGCCTGGGCGTGACCTCCAGCGGGCGCAGCGCGCTGGCGCCGGGCGTGCCCAGCCTGGCCGAGCTGGGCGTGAAGGACTTCGAGCTGGAAATCTGGAACGCATTCGCCGCGCCGGTCAGCATGCCGGCCGCGGTGCGCCAGCGCCTGTCGGAGCTGACCGGCGAGATCGCCCGTCGCCCCGAGGTGCGCGCCCAGCTGCTGCAGCAGGGCTGGCAAGCGGTGGGCTCGTCGGCCGAGGGCCTGGCCCAGCGCATCGCACGCGATACCGCCACCATGGGCCGTGTGATCCGCGAGCAGCGAATCAGTGCGCAATAGCAGGACAGGCTGATCGGCGAGGCATCGCTGGCCCCCACCCCGGCCCTCCCCCAGAGGGGGAGGGAGAAAGACCGTTCCTCGCTCCTTCCCCCTTTGGGGGAAGGGTGGGATGGGGCTGCATGCAATGGGCGCTGCACCAAACCCGCGATCAATCCCTGGTCGCTCTCCGCTGCACGCAGGCCACGTAGGCATCGCCGTCGGGCGGCTGGCGCGTGGTTTGCGCCTGCCACAGCATCTGGCCCAGGCATTCCATGGCGGCATGGTGGGCATCGTGCAGCGAGCCCAGGCGCGCGGCCAGCAGTTCCACCGCCTGGCGGATGCCGCGCGGCTGGTCGACGCTGCACTGCTCGCTGATCGACAGGTGCATCGACAGGTGCAGAAAGGGGTTGCTACCCTCGGGGCCGTCGCTGTACTGGCGCGCGACGGCGGCGTCGGCATCGGCCAGGTCGGCGTGGTATTCAGGGTGCTCGGCAATCCACAGCGCGGCCAGCGTCTCGATGGCCTCCATGGGCTGGCCGGCCTGCTGCTTGGCGTGCGCGGCGCAAAAAAAGCGCCGGACGTCGGCGTGGGTGGGTTGGAACATGGTGTCAGCGTAGCACGGCGGCACAAGCAAACGAGGGCCACATGGGCCCCCGTGCCGTATGGCAATGCCGCCTCATTACGCCCATTCCTCGGTAACAGGCTGCTTGACCCCTTCCCCCTCTGGGAGAAGGCAGGGATGGGGGCCAGCATGTCCAAAAGCTACGTTGGTGTGGTTGACGTCGCTGGCCCCCACCCCAACCCTCCCCCAGAGGGGGAGGGAGAAACAATCAGCCATCACGGCATGTATCCGAGACCAACCGCGCCCACCTTCACATGTAACAGGCTGCTTGACTCCTTCCCCCTCTGGGGGAAGGCAGGGATGGGGGCCGGCATGTCCAAAAGCTACGTTGGTGTGGTTGACGTCGCTGGCCCCCACCCCAGCCCTCCCCCAGTGGGGGAGGGAGAAACAGTCAGCCTTAGAAGGTAGTCAGAACGTTGATGAACCAGCCGCGGCTGCGGTAGGACAGGTCGGTCAGGTCGTCCGAGTAGTTGGTGAAGTTGTAGCCCGCGCCCACCTTCACATGCTTGCCCACGTGCTTGTAGACCGCGACCAGCGCGCCGGCGCGAGCGTCCTCGGCCTCCTTGGCGCGCAGCTTGCGCAGCTCGGTGACCACGTCCCACTCGTGCACCCAGTGCCAGTCGGCGCGCAGCACGACCAGGTCGGCGCGGCTCTTGAACCACGGGCCCTCGGTCTTGTTCATGCGCAGCTTGCCCACGCGCAGGCCGTACTTGAAGCCCAGCGACAGCCAGGGCCTGGCGTCCCAGATGGTGTCGACGGCGAGCACCGTGCTTTTTTGCGCGTAGTCCAGCTGCGCGCCCGACAGGCCGTGGCCTGGGCGAAGCGACTCGACCTGGCCGCTGGTGGGCACGTCGTAGTAGCTGGTCAGCTTGACCAGGGTGTTCCAGCGGTCGTTGTCCACCGGGCGGTAGGCCGCGCCGATGACCGCCTCGTGGAAGTTGCCGTCGTTGAACGCCCCGCCCGAGTTGGTGCTGCGCGAGATGTTGAACTTGCCCAGCAGGCGCCAGTCGGGCGTGAGCTGGTTGCCATAGGTGTTGCGCAGCAGCCAGGTGTCGCGCTTGCCGGCCAGGCCCAGCGCGCCGCTGGTGCTGTCGCGGCGCAGCTCCAGCGCCCCCGAGTACTTGATGCCCAAGTGCATATAGCTGGTCGACAGGCCCACCGCCTTGCGGTCGAAGTCGCCGCCGTAGGCGTCGCTCACGGTGCCGAATTCAACCTTGCTGCCCACCGTCCAGCGGTCGGTGGGCGCCAGGTCGACGCCAAAGGCCTGCACCAGGCTTTGCGAGCCGGCGCCCGAGGTCGAGCGCACCTCGCCGAACAGGCGCGTGCTGTCGTTCAGACGGTAGTTGCTTCCCGTCACCCAGGTGCCGTAGCGCCCGCGCTCGTTGCTGTCCGGGTTCTCGGTCTCCAGGCGGTAGTTCAGGTAGGCGTTGCTGCGGTCGCTCACGCGCCAGTCGGCACCCAGCAGGCCGCCGGCGCCCAGGTTGCCGCCCGAGCCTTCCGCGTTCAGCGTGAGCCGGTCGTTGATGCGCCAGGCGCCGCCCAGGCCCAGGCGGTTGTTGGCGTCGCGCTCGTCGGAATGCTGCGCAGTGCCCTGGGCAAAGCCGTAGAGGGACCAGTCCTCTTTCTCGCCGGGGCTGCCGCCCTCTTTGTCGGGCGCGTAGTCGGCGCGCAGCAGCAGGTCGGTGCGCGTGCCGTTTTGCGACAGCACCTCGCTGGCATTGGGTACGGCCGTGGTGCGCTTGTCGTTGCGCACGCCGCCCGTGACGCTCCATTCGCCATTGAGCCTGTGGCGCAGGCCCAGCTCGGCGTTGCGCGCGTCCTGGGTGTCGCCGCGGCGCTCGTCGGCCTTGGCCAAGAGCGAGGTGCTGCCCGTCAGCTGCACGTCGGCGCGCGCGCCCACCTGGCGCACGGCCTCGCCGTTGTAGGCAATCTGCCCCGGCGCGGAAAAGCCCGCGTCGCGGTCCTGCACATAGGCGGCAATCTGGCCCTTGTGGCTGTCGGTCACCTCGGCCAGGTCGACGGTGGCTTCGACGCGGTAGGCGTTGGCCTTGCCGTCGGCATGGCTCTTGATCGAATTGAAGCCAAAGCCGCCGTCAATCGACGTCTGGTTGGAGTCGTAGTCGGCCATCTCGCCGGCGCCGCGCGAGCGCGCCACCTCGGCCTTGATCTGCGTGCCGGCAGCCACGCGCAGCGTGGCGTCCACGCCCTGCAGCGTCTGCTTGTAGTCGCCCTCGCCGTCGCGGTAGCCGGTCACGCCCACGCGCAGCTTGTCGTTCACCCAATGGCTGGCGCGCGCGCCATAGGTCAGCGCGCCGGCCTCGGTCACGCCGGGCACGTATTCATAGGTGCTCACCAGGAACAAAGGGTTGCCCGAGACGGCACTGGTGTAGATCAGCCCGCCGCCGGCGGCCGTCGACGGCAGCGGCTGGCTGAGCAGGATGCGGCCCTGCAGGTAGTTGACCTCGTAGTCCTGGCCGGGCGTGAGCAGGCGGCGCTCGACGACCAGGCCCGAGTCGCGGTCGCGCACCTCGACCCACAGGCGCTCGGAGCCGACGGTCACGTCCAGGTGGCGCAGGTAGTACAGCGAGCCGCCCGTGCCGCGGAACTCCTCGCGCGCACCGACGGTGCCGGGGTCGGCGGCAAAGGCGTCCAGGCCGCTCCTGCGCTCGCCAAAGCCGGTGGCGTCTTCCGAGCGCAGGCGCAGGTTGGCGCCGTACAGGCCGCGCGAGTACTGCAGCAGTTCGGTGCCACTCCACGCGGTCTGGAAGTTGCCCCACATCACGCGCGAGTCGCCGCGCTCCAGGCGCACGAAGAACTTGCCCTGCGTGGGCGCGTCGTCCACCGTCGTGCTGTCGTCGCCGTACACGGGGTAGTAGGCGTCGGGGTCGATGCGGCGCAGCAGGTAGCGCGGGTCTTTCTCGGCAAAGTTGCTGAACAAGTCCTTGAGCGGCTGCTCGCGCGTGTCGGCGGCGGCCGTCAGCAGCCATTCGCCCTTGACCTTGCCCTTGAGGTAGAAGGCACCGCGCCCGTCGATGTAGGTCGAGTTGTCGTAATGCTGGTCATCCTGCGTGACCAGCTGCGCCGGGCCGGTGGTGCGGTCGCGGCCAATGGTGAGGTCACCGACGGCGATATAGAACCAGTCGTCCTGCGGGATCGACACGTTGCGCCGGTAGCTGGCGGCGCGCCCGTCGGTGCCGATGACGGATACGTCCACGCCGTGCGGGCCGCTGCCAAGGATTTGCCGCGCAACAAAGCTGCCCTTGTCGTCAACCGGCACGTCCTGGCCCAGCACGCTGACTTTCTCGCCGGCCTTGAGCCCCTTACCGCTGACCGTAATGGTGCCGCCGCGCACGGGGATGTTGCTCACGTGCAGCGCGTTCTCGCCCCAGCCCACCAGCGCCTCGCGCGCGGGCTTGTCCAGGTCGCTCATTGCGCGCTCGTGCGCGGCGACGTTGAGCTGCTTGGCGGCGGTCTCGTCAAAGCGCCCCTTGTCGTCGTACACGCGCAGCAGGTAGACGTATTCGTCGCTGCCCTCGGCGGGCACCCGCCAACCAGTAGTCTGGCCCCAGGTCAGCGGCAGCGTGGCCAGCGGCTTGCCGTCGGTGGCTGCGCCCTTCACGAAGATGCGCAGCTCGGCGCGCGCGATCCAGCTGGCGTAGTTGCTCCAGCCCTGGAACTGTGCCTCCTGCCCGTGCAGCGTCAGATCGCGCGTGGCCCAGACGTTGAGCGCCGGCTTGGCGGCCAGGTCGTCGTACTTGATCTGGATGTCGGCGCGCTCCAGCGCCACGTCCACACAGCGCTGGCGGTCGGCCTCGTTGATCGCGCCGCCCGAGGCGTCGACGCCGTCGACGGTGACACGGAACGGCAGGTCTGCCTGGGCGTCGCCCGAACTGCACAGATCGGCAGGCACGACCGGTACCGGCGCTGCCACCGGCACCGGCGGCTGCATCTCGTCCCACCAGACCGAGATCTCGACGCGGCGGTTTTGCGCCATGCCTTGCGGCGTGCCGTTGCCGGCCACCGGCTGGGTCTTGCCCTTGCCGTCCATCGCCACGGCCGCGGGCGCCAGGCCCAGGCCTTTTTGCAGATAGCTGGCCACCGCAAGCGCGCGCGCCTCGGACAGGCCCTGGTTGTCGACGAAGCGCTTCTTGGCGCGCTGCGACAAGCGCTGGCTGTCGGTGTGGCCGACGACGCTGATGCGCACGCCCTGCTTGCCCTTGAGCTGGGCGACCAGCGCGTCCAGCGCCTGAGTGGCGGCAGGCTTCAGGTCGGCCATGCCGGAGTCGAACAGCGCGCCGGACTGGTCCGACTCGCGCAGCACCACGGCCTGTTGCGACGGCGCGGCCGGCAGCGTAGCGCTGGCGGCGCGCATGGCCTGCGCGTCCTCGCGGCTCACGCCCGAAGGCAGCTCATAGGCAAAGCCAGCGCGCGGCATCTCCTCGCCCGGCGGCGGCAACGCCACCACCGCCTGGCGTGCATTGTCGATGCGCTTGCCATGGGCGTCGGCATCTGCCGCCTGTGCCCACGCCGTGCTGCCCAGCAGCGCCAGGGCGGCTGCGGCGGCAACGGACGAACGTACCCACTGGGGGCGTGCCGCGGCGCGCCCATTCTTGTTGTGCGTAGCCATTTAGCGCGCTCCCTCTGCCTGCTTGTGTTCAAAAGACTCGGTCTCGATCACCAGCGGTGGGGTGTCCTCGTCCTTGTCGTCCTTTCTCTGCTTGGCCTGCTCGGCATAGCCCTTTTGCAGCGCGGCCGTCAGCGCCTTGACACGCTCACGTGCCAACTGCGGGTCTTCGCCCGTCAGGCGGTAGGAAATGCGCAGCACGGTGGGCTGCTGCGCCAGCTGCGGCAGAAGCGCATGGGCCTTGTCCTGCCACTGCGGCGCCAGGTCGGTGGCCTGCGGTGCGAAAGCACGGCCATCCACCTCCAGGCGCAGCACCTTGTGCACCGTGGCGCCAAAGTTGAGCTTGACCATCTTGCCGCGCGTCACGCGCACGTCGCGCGGGTTCTCGCTCGTCACGCGGTAGCCCGAGGGCAGCGTGCGCTCGTCGAGCTTCATGACGAAGTTGCTGCCGCGGTCCGCCTGCGGGATGGCCGCGCAGGCGACGTGAAAGCGCCCTTCGGCGTCGGTCGTCACCAGCAGGCCGCGGGCCGTCGCCACGCGCACGTTGGGGATGCCGCGCTCGCCCTGGTCCTGGTAGCCGTTGGCGTTCTTGTCGTCGAACACCGTGCCGATCAGGTCGGAGCAGTCGAACAGCGGGTCGGGCACGACGCGCACCACGGCATTCGCCACGTTGGAGATGCGCTCGCCGACGACGCTGTTGAGCGCCCAGGCCTGGTTGACGTACTCGCCCTCGCCGACGCCGGCGCCGACCATCAGCAGGAGCTGGTAGGTCTTTTTCTCACCTGCGGTAAAGGTCTGGCCCGCCCAGGTCAGGTCGCGCCCCAGCACCTTGGGCTCCAGCGGCATGCCGTTGTAGCTGGCAGAGCCCAGTCGGTAGCGAAAGCCCGGTGGAATGCGGTCTTGCACGTCCACATTGGTCAGCTGCGCGCTGAGCGTGTTCGTGGCCGTGATGGTGTAGGGCACCAGTTCGCCCTTGGTCACGTTGACCTTGGGGCTGGTCTTGGTCACCACGATGGCGCCGCCCAGGATGGGGTCGAGCGGGATGTGGTTGTTCAGCACGTTGGCCGAGCTGCCGTTAAGGGTGAAGCTGTAGTAGTACTGCGTCGTCGGCGCGCCGCCGCCCACGATGCCCTGGCAAGCCGCCGGGTTGTGCAGCGGCACACCGCTGGCCGGCGCGCCGTTGCTGGCCTGCACCAGCGCCGGATCGGGCATCGCGCCCACCGCCAGCGGCGCGTTGGTGCACGCCGGGATCATGGTGGACGGCTGCGGTAGATAGCCCGCCGGGTAGGTGCTGACCGACAGCGTGTAGTCGCCCGCCGGCGCGCCCGGCACCAGCAGGAACTGGTACTGGCCGTCGCTGCCCGTGGTCGCCGTGGCCGAGCCGCCGACCAGGTGCGTGGCCGGGTCAAACCCCGCCGGGCCGGTAATCGTCACCACCGCGCCGGGCACGGGCTGGCGCGTCACCGCGTCGTAGACCACGCCCGCGGGATCCAGCGGCAGGCTTTGCTCGGCCAGGTTCTGGCCCGGGGTCAGCGTGATGCCCTTGAGCGTGCCGTCGGACGCATCGGCATTGCCGGGGTTGCTGCCGTCGGCCTTTTCATTGGTCACTGCGCTGCCCCAGATCTGCCCGGTCGTCGGGTGACGGAAGCGCACCTGGTAGCCGCTGCCCGGGGGCAGGTTGATGAATTCGTAGCGGCCATCGGCGCCGGTCACGGTGTCGGCCACCGGCACGCCGTTGAACAGCAGCTCGACCTTCCAGCCCGCCTGGGGCTGGTCGTCGGGGCTGCCCGGCGCGTACTTGCGGTCGTGGTTGGCGTCCAGCCAGACATGGCCGGCCAGCGTCGCGGCGGCAGGCGCCTCCAGGATGGGTGTCGGGTCCTGCGCGCGGTTGTTGCTGGCAAAGCCCTCGGGCTCGCCGCCACCGGAGATGTCGGCGGTATTGATCAGCAGCTGGCCACCCAGGCCGGCCGCCACGTCCACGTGCAGCGTGATCGGGTTGCCCGCGCCGCCGTTGGCGCTCAGCACGGCGCCCGTCGTGCAGGTCACGCTCTGGCCGGCAATCGCGCAGGCCCAGCCGGCGCCGCTGGCCGCCTTGGGCGTGATTCCCGCGGGCAGCGTATCGACGATCTTCACCTCGCCCGCCGTATCGGCCTTGCCGATGTTTTTCGACGTGATCGTGTAGAAGCCCGTGCCGCCGCCGGCGGTGAACTCGCTCGGGCTGTGCGTCTTGCCAATCGTCAGGTCGGGCGCGTTGCCCGGCTGCTCGGCAAAGTTGTTGCCGGCCGAGACGGTGTGGCCGCCGGCCACGCTCAGGTCGATGTTGGCGATCTGGCTGGTGCTGGTGCCCTCGTTGCCCGGATTGGACGGCGTGCCGCCGGCGGTGCCCACCGTCGTAGTTCCATTGGCCGTACCCGTGGGCTGGTTGGGCTGCGTCACGGTGTACTTGCCCGGGGGCAGGCCGGTGAAGCTGTAGCTGCCATCGGGGTTGGTCGTCGTCGTGCGGGTGACGTCGTTACCGCTGTCGTCCGTGCCCGTCAGCACCACGGTCTGCCCGCCGATGCCGTGGTCGGCGCTGCCCGCGTCGAGCGTGCCGTTGTTGTCGTAGTCCAGGAACACCTGGCCCGAGACCGTGCGGTTGTACGGCAGCTCGGCGAAGTTGTTGCCCGTCGACTGGGTGTTGGGCGGCAGCACGATGCCAGTGATCGTGCTGGGCGCGGTCGCCGGGAGGCTTGCCGTACCGGCCGTGCCGTCGTTGCCCACGCTGCCGGCCGTCGTCTTGCCGTTGGCCGTGCCCTCGGGCTGGTTGGGCTGGCGCACGCTGTATTTACCGGGCGGCAGGTCGTCGAAGCGGTAGTTGCCGCTGGCGTCGGTCGTCGTGGTCTTGAGGACGGCGCTATGCTCGTCGAGCAACTCGATCACCTGGTCCTTGATGCCCGCGTCGGCACCGTTTTGCACGCCGTTGTTGTTCTGGTCGAGGAACACCGTGCCGCTGATCGAGGACGGGACGATCTCGGCAAAGTTGTTGCCGGTCGAGCCGCTGACCTCGCCGCTGGCGCTCTTGCCCAGGACGATGCTGGCAATCGCGCTTGGAACGTCCGGACTCGTCGCCGTGCCTTGCGTACCACCGCTGCCATTGACCGGCGTGATGGTGCCGGCCGTCGTGTTGCCGTTGACCGTTCCAGCTGGCTGCGTCGGTTGGCACACGGTGTACGTGCCTTCGCTCAAGCCGGCGAACAGGTAGTTGCCCTGGGCGTCGGTCGTGACCGAGGCGACCGGCGTGCCGGTGCAGGTCGGACCGCTGTACAGGTTGATGGTTTGCCCTGGAAGCGGCGCATCCTTGCTGGGATCGAACACCCCATCCGGCGTGGTCTTGTTGTCCTTGAACACCTTGCCCGAGATATAGCCCTGCGTGCTGATGTTCAGCGGCGCGTTGGCCGGGTCGGCGTTCTTGCCCACGCTGGTGTCGAGCGCACCCGCGGGGATGTTGTTGTTGTAGGCACCCGGCACGGTGCCGGTCACGTCCACGCTGATGGTGCAGCCGCCGGCGGGAATGCTGGCGCCGCTGGCGTAAGTCACCGTGCCCGCACCGGCGTCAGCCGTCACGGTGCCGGGGCAGGTCTTGCTGACGTTGGGTGGCGTAGCCACGACGATGGCGCCCGGCGCCGTCGGCAACGTATCGACCAGCTCTGCGTTCAGCGTGATGGCGCTGGCGTTGTCGTTGCCCAGGAAGATGGTCAGCCTGGAGACGCCGCCCTGCGGGATCACCGCCGGGTCGAACTGCTTGCCCACCGCCGGCGGCTTGGAGACGACCAGCCTGGCGCTGGTCGGCTCCTCGTTGCCCACGCCCTCGGTGCTCGTCACCGCGCCGCTGGCGATGGTGTTGACGTAGCTGCCGGCGTTATTGGCCAGCACGTCCACCGTCACCGTGCAGCTGCCATGGGCCGACAGGCTGGCGCCGGCCAGGCGCACCTGGGTGGCCGAGGCGCTCGCCACCACGGTGCCGCCGGCGCAGGTCGTGCTGGCGTTGGGCGTTTGCGCCACCACCAGGCCCGCGGGCAGCGCGTCGGTAAACGCCACGCCGGTCAGGGCAATGCTGTTGGGGTTGTTCAGGTGGATCACCAGCGGCGCCGCCTCGCCCGCCTTGCGGGTGGCGTCACCGTTCGTCATACCTGCCGGCAGGCCGGCGCTGTCCAGCGTCTTGCCGCCAATGGCCTTGTGCACCACGATGGGGTCGACGGCGTTCAACTCCGCCGTCACCGGAACGTCCGGATACAAGGTCGGCTTGCCGTTGACCTCGATGCTCTTGTCGGCCAGCGTGTTGGCGTACTTGCCCTGGGCGTTCACCACCACGTCGAGCTCGACGTAGCAGGACGCGGACACGCCGCCCGCGGCCGGGCCCAGCGCGCCGCCGGAAATCACCACCTTGCCGCTGGCCGCGGTGTTGACCTGCGTGGCCGGTCCGCAGGTCTGCACCACGTTCGGCCCCACGGGCACGGTCATGCCTGCAGGCAGGTTGTCGGTGATGCCGAAATTGCCAATGGCTGCCTGCGTCGCGTTGAAGAAGGTGATGCGCAGGCGCGAGCGTGCGCCGGGCTTGACCACCGCCGGCGTGAACGACTTGGCCACGCCCATGTTCAGGCTGGTGGTCAGCGGCGCCCTGGCCTCGGTATTGGCGTTGGTCTGGCCCTGGTCGTTGCGCACCGAATTTTGCGGAATGACGTTTTGCACCGCGCCGGGGTTGGTGGCGATGACGTCCACGTCCACCGTGCAAGTGGCGCCGGCCGCCAGCGTGGCGCCGGACAGGCCTACATGGTCAGACTGCGGTACGGCCGCGACCACACCGCCGGGGCAGCTGGTGCTGGCGTTGGGCGCGGCCGCCACCTGGATGCCGGTGGGCGCCGCGCCCTGCACGCCGCCCTCGGTGAACCAGTCCGTCAATGCCAATCCCGTCAGGGCTTGCGTGCCGTTGGTGATGGTGATCTTCAGCCGCGCCGCCTGGCCGGGCGAGACGGCGGCCGGCGTCATGTCCTTGGAGATGGTCGGCACCTGCGCCGCCACGCGGGCCAGCGTCGCGCTGACAGGCGTCTGGTTCTGCACGCCGCCATCGGCCTTGATATTGCCCACTGGAATGGTGTTGACCCAGTTGCCCGAGGCGCTGCCGTCGTTGACCACGTCGAACAAGAAGTCGCAGCTGCCGCCCGGCGGCAGGGTCGCGCCCTGCATGCCGACCGAGGTGGCGCCGGCGGCGCCGGTATAGGTGGGCGCACCGGCGCAGGTGCTGTAGACCTTGGGCGGGTCGGCCAGCTTGAGCTTGGCCGGGGCCAGCGGGTCGGTCACCGCGATGCCGGCGATCGGCGCGCTGGTGTCCTTGTTGGTCAGGCGGATGCGCACCGTGGCCTTGCCGTCAGCGGTGATCTGCTGCGGCTCGAAGCTCTTAGCGGCCTCCAGCGCGCCGTCATAGACCAGCTGCGCCTCGTTGGTGTTGACGGCGAGCGCCTTCGGCGCGCCGCCGCCAGCCAGGCTCTGGTTGGCGGTGACCTGCGCCGTGTTTTTGTGCGTGGCGGCGGGGCCGACCACGTCGACCTGCAGCTCGCACATGCCGGGCTGGTTGCTGGTGGCATTGGCGCGCGCGGGCACCGTGGCGCCATTGAGCGCAATCGACGTGCTGCCGGCCGCTGCCGTCAGCGTGCCGCCGCAGGTGGTCGAGGCGTTGGCCGGGTTGGCGATGCGCAGCTGCGCACTGCCCGAGGGCAGCAAGGTGTCAGCAACCGTCACACCGGTCAACGGGGCATCGCTGTAGTTGCGCAAGCGGATGCGCATGGTGACCACCGTGCCTTCGGGCTGCTTGTTGCCCGTCTGGGTGGCAACGCTGCCGTAGTCTTTATTGGTGGCCGCGTTGTAGCCGCCGGTGTACTGGTAGTTGCTGCCGTTGAAGGTCTTGTCGGCCAGCAGCGGCGCCTGGCGGGTGGCCGTCACGCCGTTCGATGGCCGGCCATTGCAGGTCTTGGCGGCCTGCGCATCGCCCTGGCTGGCGCCGTACCACACGCCGCAGGCCGGGATCACGTTGCTGGTGTTGCCCGTGCCGTTCGGATCGGTCATGGCCCAGAACGAGACCTGGCATTGGCCGGGCGTGTTGCCCGATGCCGCCGGCAGCGTGGGGATGGTGAAGTCCACGGCCATGGCACCCGTCGCCGGTACGTTGCCGAGCGTGCCGCAGGTCGCCGGCGAGAGCGTGGGCGCGTAGGCGCCGCCGGTCAAAAAGGTCGAGCCTTGGGTCAGTGCCTCTGTCAGGTGCACATTGCTCCTGGCCGTGCCGCCGAAGTTGGAGATCGTCACCGTGTACTTGACCGCGCCGCCAGGGGCCACGTAGGCGGGCGCGCTGGCCTTGTCGACGAACAGTTCGTCGATCAGCGTCACCGCCGCGCTCTGCGACTGGCTGATGATGCCCGGCTGGCCGGTGACCTGCACCGCGCCCTGGGGAATGCTGTTGGTGAAGGTCAGCGGGTTGTTGTTGACCGTGGTGCCGGTGAAGTCCACCGTGATCGTGCACGAACCGTTGGCCGGAACGTCGTACCCGCTGGACGTGAAGCCGTTGCCGCTGACCGCCAGCGCCTTGGTCTGGCCCGCGGTCTGCACGCAGGTGCTGGAGACTGCGTTTGGCGTCAGCCGCACGCCACCCTGGCCACCGCCGTCGATGCTAGCCTCGTTGAACTGGCTGACCGGCAGCGCTGTGCTGCCGCTGTTGGTCAGTGTGATGACGAATTGGCCCGTCTGGCCGCTGGCCACGCGCGTCGGGTTGGCCGCCTTGGCCACGCTCAGCGGCGAGCGCACGGTGATGTTGGCCGTCGGCGAGTCGCTCGGCTTCAAACCCTGGTCGCTGGAGAAAGTGCCTACCGGCAGGGTGTTGGTCTGGTTGGCCAGCTCATACGCGCCATTGGTCTGGCGCGCCTTGACCTTGACGGTGATGGTGCACACCTGGCCGGCCGCCACCGAGACATTGGAGACCGCCACCTTGGCCGCGTCACCCGTCGTCAACACCGCGCTGGGGGAAGGGCCGCAGTTGCTGTAGCTGGCCGCCGTGCCATCGGGCTCGATCACCGCCTTGCCGCCGGCCGTGGGGAAGACGTCGTCGAACTTGACGCCGGTCAGGTTGACGCTGTTGGCGCCGCTGTTGTCCACCGTAAGCACCAGGTCGCGCGAGGCGCCGCCCAAAATGGCGGCTCCGCCGGCAAAGCTCTTCTTCCAGGTCGGCCGGGCCACGCTCTGGATGGTGATGCCCTGGCCCGTGCCCGTGCCGTTCGTATCGCTGCCCGTACGCACCTCGCCCGGCCCCAGGGTGTAGGTCTGGGTGGAGGCATTGCCGTCGCTGGACACGGCCTTGACCGGGATGTCGATGGTGCACACCCCGTCGTCCGTGCCGACGCGCGCCGGAATCGTCAGCCCGTTCAGGGCAATGCCGCCGCTCAGGCTGGCGCCAACCGCCGGCAGCGTCACCGTGCCGTTGAACCCGCCCGGGGTGCAGCTGGTGACCGCCGCGCCATTGAGCAGCAAGTTGCCGCTACCCGTGGGCGCAAACGCCTTGGAGAAATTGACGCCGCTATAGGCCTCCGCGGACGCATTGACCAGCGTGATGCGCAACACCGTCGCCTCGCCGGGCTTGACCGACGAAGCGCCGCCCGCCCCCACCGTGACCGAGAATTCGGACAGCGCATCCGCCCACGCCGGCGCCGCCACGCCCACGACCAGCGCTGCCGCCAAGCCCGTGCGCACCAGCCAGCGCGGCCGACGACGCCAGCCACCCGCTGGTTCCTTGTGCTTGAACAAAGGCCAAAGATCGAACATAGGTCTTGCAGCTTTCCCGGAGCAACGGCGTCGACAGGACGCCGTCGAATTTGAAAATTCGTGCACTGCAAGGCGATAAGGAAAGTTTCTTGACCCAACGTCTTGAATGCAAATTTTGCAAAATCTAACAAGAACCAGTAGCTCTTTTGACTAACCGCAGAAGCGTTGAAGCTATTTCACAAAGTTGATGGCGGAAAGCAACACCCATCGAAGCGTTGGCCGCAGAACGTGCGCGCAGACTATGTTTTCGAGAGCAAAAGCGGGCCATGGCCTCGCGTGGCGCACCGGCGGCAAGGCGGGCGGGTCACAGCTATTTGTAATTCACCGCTGCGTTGCGGGTACGGCCATGCAGGCGGCGCCCAGGCCCGGGCGTGGCGGCCAGGGCGCGCAAGCCGGCGAAGGCGAAGGGCCGGCTTCGGTTCAACTCAAGGCTGCGTCGCCTCGCCCAGGTTGAGCATCAGGCGGTTGGCCCAGGCAAACAGAGCGGTGGCGTGTACCACGTCAAGCAGTTCCAGGTCGGCCAGGCCGGCGGCGCGCAGCGGCGCCAGGTGCTGCACGCCAAAGCGGCCGGGCGCGCGCGTAAGGGCGGCGCTGGCCCAGACGATGGCGCGCTCGCGGGCGGTGGTGCCAGCGCCGTCGGGGTTGGTGAAGATTTGCGCGATCACGTCGTTGCGCTTGGCCAGCTGCTCAAAGCGCTGCGCGTGCACCGACGCGCAGTACACGCAGCCGTTGATACGCGAGACGACGGTGGTGGCCAGTTCGCGCTCGGCGCGCGGCAGGCCGCGGGGGGCGTACATGATGGCGTTGAACGCCTCGGAGCGCTCGGCCAGCACGCGCGGCTGGTGGGCCAGCAGCAGATAGAAATCGGAGCTGCGCGCCTTGGGATGGCTGGCGTCGAGCACGGCGATCTGTTCGGCGCTGGCGGCGGCCGGGTTCACCACGGGCAGCCAGGCCGTCCAGCCCAGTGTTTCGCTGGTATAGCCGTTGATGCGCAGCGGCTCGCCGGGCGCGGGCAGGTTGGCGGGGTGGATGAAGGGGGCGTCGGGCTCGGTGCGCGCGGGCGCCGAGCCCTGGGCAGCCCCTTGCGCCGCATCCCGCGCCGCCGGGCCCAGCGCCGCCAGCGCCGCGGTGCCGGCCACCAGCCGCGCCTGGTAGGCGGCAAAGCCGACGAGCTGCGCCAGCAGCACCACGTCCGGCACGGGCAGGCCGGCTTCGCTCAGCGCCAGCAGGGCTGCGCGGTCGGCGGCGGCGGGCTCGGTGGCCAACAACTGGGAGAACCGGGCGATGGCCTGCCAGCGTGCGTCCTGCGCGGGTGTGGATGCGGGTGCGGCCAGGCGGGCCAGTTGCCCGCCGTAGTGCGCCGCCAGGGCGGGCACGCCGCTGGCGGCGGCCACGGCCTGGGCGACGGCCAGGCGCTCGGCCAGCGGCAGGCCGCCGGGCAAGTCGCTGGCCAGCAGCAGGTCTTCGCAGGCCTGGGTGGCGGCGGTGGCCTTGGTGCGCAGCGCGCGCGCGGCTTGTACGTGGGGGGCGTTGCCGGCGTGGGTGAGCCGGTCAATGGTATCGGTCATGGCAGGGGCTGTGTGCGTTGGGCGGTGTCGGCGGGCGTCCATTCGTCGCCCAGCAGTTCGGGCTCGGCATAGGCTTGCAGCGCGGCGAAGTGGTGCTCCACGTCTTCGCGGTACAGCAGGCCGGCAATGCCGCTGGCCAGGCGCCGGGCGCCGTCGCTGATGGCGGGAATGTCGCCCGAGACAGTGCCGTGCGACAGCGCCGCCGGGTAGTTGAAGCAGTGGATGCGCTCCAGCCCCGGGCAGGCGCCGGGGGTTTTCTCCTGGAACTCGAACACCGGGCCCAGGTCGGGCGAGTCATGCAGTTCGCGGTCTTGCTCGCCCGCAAGGGGCTGGTAGCGCTCGCCCCAGGTGCGCACATGGGGCGCAAACGGCGCGAACTCGGGCTTGTGCGCCCAGTCGATGACAAAGCCGGTGGCCAGGATCAGGAAGTCGAAGGTGAACCGCCCCCGGGCAGTGGTTACCTGCAGCTGCTGGCCGGCCTGCGCCACCGCCTGCACCGCGCAGCCAAAGTGAAAGTAGGCCTGGGCGTGGCGCGACACGCGCAGCGTGCTGCCGTGCGGCGGCGGCACCTGCTGGGCGTTGATGTAGTGGCGGATGCGCCACTTCCAGGCATCGGGCAGGTCGTAGTGCCCTTGCGTGAGGCCGGGCACGCCCGAGCCCTTGGACTTGTTGACCGTGGGCAGGGCGGCGCGGCGCGCGATCAGGTCGACGCTGGCGGCGCCGCTCTCCAGCGCGGTACCGGCACTGTCCATGGCGGACGAGCCCATGCCGATCACGCCCACGCGCTTGCCCGCCAGCGTGGCGTAGTCCAGCACGTCGGAGGAATGCGCCCACAGCCCTCCTGCGCGGGCATGCGCCACGCCTTGCATGAAGGGCGGTATCTGCGGCCCGCCCAGGCCGTCGCGGCCGGTGGCCAGCACCACGCGGCGCGCCAGCCAGGTGGCGCGGCCCGATGGCGCCTGCGCGTCCACCTCCACCAGGCCATCGCCACGTGGGCGCACGGCCGTGACGGTGTGTTCGCTGCGCACGTCGGCGGCGGTCACGCGGCGGTACCAGCGCAGGTAGTCCATCCACTGCAGGCGCGGGATTTTGTCGAGCGCGTCCCAGGCGGCGCGGCCCCACTGGGCCTCGAACCAGGCGCGAAAGGTGAGCGAGGGCAGGCCCAGCGCCGGGCCGGTCAGCTCCTTGGGCGAGCGCAGGGTTTCCATGCGCGCCGTGGTGGCCCAGGGGCCTTCGTGGTCGGCGGGGGCGCGATCCAGCAGCACGGCGGCAATGCCCTGCTGCGCCAGCGCCATGCTGGCGGCCAGGCCCGCCTGGCCGGCGCCAATGATGAGTACGTCGATGACGGCCTGCCCGTCCTGGCGGCGCTCGGGCAGCCAGGCGCGCGCGCGCCAGTTGAGGGTCAGCAGGTCGTGCGCCAGGCGTTCTTCAAGGGCGGCCAGGCCAGCCGCTCCCAGGGAGGAATCAGACATGTACGAGGGCAAGATGGTGGAGGTCAAAAATCAGTTGATGGTGATTTTGGCGTCCTTGACCACTTGCGCCCACTTGGCGCGGTCTTTGTGGACCGTCTGGTGGAACTGCTCGGGCGTCTCGATGCGCACCGTGTTGCCCTGCGACTCGAAGCGCTCGCGCACCTCGGGCTGCTCCAGCACCTCGCGCAGCGCGGTGCCGAGTTTGTTCACCACGGCGGCGTCCGTGCCCTTGGGCGCGAAGATGCCGAACCAGATCGAGCTGTCGAAACCTTCGGTGCCGGGCAGGCCGCTGGAGGCGATGGTGGGCACCTCCTGCACCGCCGCGACGGGCTTGGCGGTGGTCACGCCCAGCAGGCGCACCTTGCCGCTCTGGTAATGCGTCAAGACGGTCTGCACCTGGTTCATGATGCAGCAGGTCTCGCCGCGCAGCACCGAGGTGATGGCATCGGGCCCGCCCTTGTAGGGCACGTGCACCATGTCCAGGCCCAGGCGGGCGTTGAACTCGGCAAACGCCATGTGCGTGCCCGCGCCGTTGCCGGTCGAGGCGTAGTTGTACTTGCCCGGGTTGGCCTTGACGATTTCGACGAACTCCTTGAGGTTCTTCGCGTCGATCACGCTGGGGTTGATGGTGAGCACGTTGGAGACGTCGATCAGCGGGCCCACGGGCTCGAAGTCGGCCTCGACGTCGAAGGGCAGGTTGCTGTACAGGGCGGCATTGCTGCCGTGCGTGGCGGCCGTGCCGAAGGCCAGTGTGTAGCCATCAGGCTTGGCGTGGGCTACGTAGTCGCTGGCAATGTTGCCGGCCGCGCCGGACTTGTAGTCGATCACCACCGGCTGGCCCAGCTTCCGGCTCAGGGGCTCCTGCACCACGCGCGCCACCACGTCCACGCCCGAACCGGCCGGGAAACCCATGATCAGAGTGACGGGCTGGTGGGGCCAGTCACTGGCCTGGGCAAGCGCGGCGGCCGTAGCCAGCAGCGCGGCGGTGACGCTGGAACGCAGAGAAAGAACGGGCATGTGGTTTTCCTTGTGTTGGATCAGTACAGGGCCGCGCCCATTCAAGTAAGCGCGGCGCGAAGGATCGCCATTGTGGGGAAAACCATGGGAGTTTGCGCTATATGCATATGCATGCCATGCACTACGCATCGGCTTTCGCCGCGATGGCGTACCGGTCCATTCGGCCGTCACGCTTTTGGCTCACCGTGACAAAGCTTGTGCCGCCACATCGCTTCGCTGCGCGAAATGAGTGGCGTCCAAAACCGCGCAACCTGGCCAAGTCGGTGACGGTCATTCGACCGTCACCGACTTGGCCAGGTTGCGCGGTTTGTCCACATCCGTCCCCCGTGCCAGGGCGGTGTGGTAGGCCAGCAGCTGCAGCGGCACGACGTGCAGGATGGGCGACAGCTGGCCGTAGTGCTCGGGCATGCGGATGACGTGCATGCCTTCGCCGCTGTCGATCTGGGTGTCGGCGTCGGCCAGCACGTAGAGCACGCCGCCGCGGGCGCGCACTTCCTGCAGGTTGCTCTTGAGCTTTTCCAGCAGCGCATCGTTGGGCGCGACGGCGACGACGGGCATGTCGGACGTCACCAGCGCCAGCGGCCCGTGCTTGAGCTCGCCGGCGGGGTAGGCCTCGGCGTGGATGTAGCTGATTTCCTTGAGCTTGAGCGCGCCTTCCATGGCGATGGGGTAGTGCAGGCCGCGGCCCAGGAAGAGCGCGTGGTCTTTCTGAGCGAACTCCTCGGCCCAGCCGATCAGTTGGGGCTCCAGCGCCAGCACGGCCTGCAGCGCGACGGGCAGGTGGCGCATGGCCTTGAGGTGGGCGGCCTCGGCCTCGGGCGTGAGCCGGCCCTTGGATTGGGCCAGTGCCAGTGTCAGCAGGAACAGGCCAGCCAGCTGGGTGGTGAAGGCCTTGGTGGATGCCACGCCAATCTCGACGCCGGCGCGCGTAATGTAGGCCAGCTTGGACTCGCGCACCATGGCGCTGGTGGCGACGTTGCACACCGTCAGCGTGTTGGTCAGGCCCAGGCTCTGCGCGTGGCGCAGCGCGGCCAGGGTGTCGGCGGTCTCGCCCGACTGGCTGATGGTGACGACCAGCTGGCGCGGCAGCGGCACGCTGGTGCGGTAGCGGTATTCGCTGGCCACCTCGACCTGGGTGGGGATGCCGGCGATTTCTTCGAGCCAGTATTTGGCGGTGCAACCGCTGTAGTAGCTGGTGCCGCAGGCCAGGATGAGAATCGAGTCGATCTCCTGGAACACGCGCCAGGCGCTGGCGCCGCTGCGGCCGTCCTGGCCCGCGCCGTCGAACAGCTCGGCGACGATGCCTTCGATGCCGTCCAGCGTGTCGGCAATGGCGCGCGGCTGCTCGAAGATCTCTTTTTGCATGTAGTGGCGATACGGCCCCAGCTCGACCGCGCCGCTGTGCGCCGCGACGGTGCGCACCGGGCGCTGGGCGGCGCCCAAAGGGCGGCCGTCGCGCCCGGCAATCCAGTAGCGGCCCAGCTGCAGGTCGACCAGGTCGCCCTCCTGCAGATAGACGATCTGGTCGGTCACGCCGGCCAGCGCCATTGCGTCGCTGGCCAGGAAGTGCGCGCCCGCCTGCTCGCCCTGCCCCACACCCAATACCAGCGGAGAGCCCGCGCGCGCGCCGACGACGCGGTGCGGCTCGTCCTTGTGCACCACGGCGATCGCATACGCGCCGTGCAGTTGCTGAACCGCGGCGCGCACCGCGGTGAACAGATCGCCTTCATACAGGCTGTCGACCAGGTGGGCGATGACCTCGGTGTCGGTCTGGCTGTCGAAGCGGTAGCCGCGCGCCTGCAGCTGCACGCGCAGCGCCTCGTAGTTCTCGATGATGCCGTTGTGCACCAGCGCGACGCGCCCGCCGGCGCCCTGGCCCGCACCGTCGCCCGTGGCACCGGGGCCAAAGCTGAAGTGGGGGTGGGCGTTGTCGACCACCGGCGCGCCATGCGTGGCCCAGCGCGTGTGCGCAATACCGGTGGCGCCCTGCAGGCCGCTGCCCTGGATCTGCGTCAGCAGCTCGGACACGCGCGCCGTGCTGCGCGTGCGCGCCAGCCCGCCCTGCCCGCCCAGGCTGGCCTGGTGCACCGCCACGCCGCACGAGTCATAGCCGCGGTACTCCAGCCGCTGCAGGCCCTGGACGAGGATGGGAACGATGTTGTGCGTACTGACCGCAGCGACGATGCCACACATGGCTGTAACTCCTTTAAAACAATGGGCGCGATAGTACGCAAGCCAAAGGAAAATTATCACGCGTTTTTTGAAATAAATCGATTATAAATTTCATATAATTCAACAAACGTCAATTTATTTCATACATTTCAAATTCATGGAATTTTTACTCGACTTGGACACTATTGACTGGCAGCTGCTCGATCTGCTGCAGCACGACGCGTCGCAAAGCAACCAGGCACTGGCGCAGCGCGTGGGCGTGTCGCCCGCCACCTGCCTGCGGCGCGTGCGCCGGCTGCATGACAGCGGCCTGATCGAGCGCCAGGTGGCGCTGGTGCAGCCCGAGCGGCTGGCGCAGCATCTGGGCCACGGGCTGACCGCGATTGCCGAGGTGTCGCTGGACCACCAGGGCGCAGAGCACCTGGATGCATTCGAGGCGCACGCAGTGGCCCAGCCCGAGGTGCAGCAGTGCTGGCGCGTCTCGCCGGGGCCGGACTTCATCGTCATTGCCCACACGCGCGACATGCCGGCGTGGTTGGCGCTGTCGCAGCGGCTGTTCACGCAAAGCGCCAACGTGCGCAACGTCAAGACGTTCTTCGCCACGCGCCGCGCCAAGTTCGGCACGCAGCTGCCGCTGCCGACGAGCCCGCCACCAGCCTCTTGAGAGAATGCCGGTCTGGCCTCAACTGCGTCGCAGTGACACACTGCCGGGCAGTGCCCGTCGCGGTGCAGAGTCTGGAGAAGCAATGGAATACAAGGACTATTACCAAATCCTGGGCGTGGAGCGCAATGCCAGCGCCGACGCGATCAAGAAGGCCTACCGCAAGCTGGCGCGGCGCTACCACCCCGACGTGAGCAAAGAGCCTGACGCCGCCACCCGCATGGCCGAGGTGAACGAGGCCAACACCGTGCTGTCCGACCCCGAGAAGCGCGCCGCCTACGACGCGCTGGGCAGTGCGGCGGCGCACCAGGCCGGCCAGGACTTTCGCCCGCCGCCGCACTGGGACAGCGGCTTTGAGTTCACCGGCGCGCCCGGCGGCGGCGCCGGCATGGACGAGGCACAGTTCAGCGACTTCTTCGAGCAGTTGTTCGGCCACGCGGCACGCGCGCGCCAGGCCCAGTCCGGGCGCGGGGCCGGCCACGCCGGCCACGCCGGCCATGGCAGCCAGCGCGGCGCGGATCACCATGCACACATCGAGCTGGATCTGCGCGACAGCTACCGCGGCGGCGAGCACCAGATCACGCTGCGCGGCGCGCGCCTGGACGGCGACGGCCGGCTGGTGCACGAAGAGCGCCAGCTGCGCGTCACCATCCCGAAGGGCGTGCGTGCCGGCCAGCTGATCCGCCTGGCCGGCCATGGCAGCCCCGGCGTGGGCGGCGCTGCGGCGGGCGACCTGTTTCTGGAAGTGCAGTTCAAGCCCGACGCACGCTGGCGCGCCGAGGAGCGCGACGTCTACCAAGGCGTTGCCGTCGCCCCCTGGGAGGCCGAACTGGGCGGCCCCATCGAGGTGCAGACGCCCGACGGCGCCACCGTCGAGGTCAACGTGCCCGCACGCTGGAAGAGCGGGCGCAAGCTGCGCCTGAAGGGCCGCGGCCTGCCGGCTGCCACGCCCGGCGACTTGTACCTGGAACTGCACCTGGCGCTGCCCGCGGCCGACACGCCAGTGCAGCAAGAGGCCTGGCGCGCGCTGGCGCAGGCCTACCCGTCCTACAACCCACGCCACGGAGGCTGACATGGCAAACCCCATCCACCACGCCCTGGCGCAACTGCTGGACGAGCACGCCGCGCTGACGCTGCAGGAACTGGCGCGCGCCTGCAGCCAGGACAGCACCTGGGTCACCGAGCGCGTCAGCAGCGGCCTGCTGCAGGCCGACCTGGTCGAAGGCCACTGGCGCTTTGCCGGCGCCACCGTGCTGCGCGCGCGCCGCCTGGCGCAGCTGGAAACTACCTTCGACGCCGACCCCGAGCTGGCCGCGCTGACGGCCGACCTGATCGAGGAGGTGACGCAGCTGCGCCAGCGCCTGCGCCAACTGCAGGCGCAGCTGGGGTAGGCCCGCCGCGAGAGACGCATCGGCCAGAGGGCTCGCCCCACCGATAGGCCGTATCTCTCCGTGGGAGCGGCGATCGGCCCAAAGCACGCTATTGCGGTTCTTGCCCCAGGCATGCCGGCCAGTCCAGCGTGACGCTGCACCCTTTTGCCGGCTGCGCGGTGATCGCCGTCTGCGCGCCATGGCGCTGGGCAATGGCGCGGCACAGCGCCAGCCCCGCGCCCACGCCCTCGAATTCACCCTCGCTGTGCAGGCGCTGGAACACGCCCCACAGCGCACCGGCGCGCGTCGGGTCGAAGCCAGCGCCGTTGTCCTCGATCTGCAGCCGCACCGACGACTCTTGCGCCGCAGCATGTACCGTGATGCACGCAGATGCCGCGCCGCGACTGAACTTGAGCGCATTGGCCAGCAACTGCACCAGCAGCTGGTGCAGCAAAGCGGCGTCGGCATGCAGCGCCGGCAGGTCACCCGCCAATTGCAGCTGCCACTGCACGCCGCCGGGCACGGCCAGTGCCGGGTCGCCGCGCACTGCGTCCACGGCCTGCCGCACCGCTGCGGCCACCGGCTGGGGTGCCAGGTACAGCGGCGCCACCTGGGCGCGGGCAATGGCCTGCAGGCCGTCGACCATAGCCGCCATGCGGCGCGCCGACTGCTCCATGATCTGCACATAGGTGATGGCCTCGCTGACCTGCTCGGGCGGGTCCGGCAGTTCCTGCAGCAGCTCGCGCACCAGCACGCCGAACGAGGTCACGTGGCGCAGCGGCGCGCGCAGGTCGTGCACCACGGCGCCGACAAAGGCCTGCTGTGCCTCCTGCATGTCGGTAATTTGCTGGCGCGCCGCATCCAGCGCCCGCTGCGCCTGCGCGTCCGGCTGCTCGGCAACCTCGCTCATCTCTTGGGCTGCTTGGCCGGGCGCGCCCAGCCGTCGATGCTGACCTGGCGCCCGCGCGCCACGCTCAAGGCACCGGGCGCCGTGCTCTTGGTGATGGTGGAGCCGCCTCCCACGGTGCCGCCGGCGCCGATGGTGACCGGCGCGACCAGTACGCAGTTGCTGCCGATGTGCACGTCAGCCTCGATCACGGTGCGGTGCTTGTTGGCGCCGTCGTAGTTGGCGGTGATGCTGCCCGCGCCGTAGTTGACGCGCTCGCCCACGCTGGCGTCGCCCAGGTAGGCCAGGTGGTTGGCCTTGGCGCCGTCGGCCAGCTGTGAGTTTTTCACCTCGACGAAATTGCCGATGTGTACCTCGCGCCCCAGCTGCGCGCCGGGGCGCAAGCGGGCAAACGGGCCGATAAGGGCGCCATCGCCCACCTGCACGCCGGCCTGCTCACCGTCGATGTGGGTGAACGGGTGGATCACCGCGCCGGCACCGATCCGCACATTGCTGATGTGGCAATGCGCGCCGATGCTGGCGCCTTCGCCGATCTCCACGCGGCCGGTGAAGATGCAGCCCAGGTCGATCTCCACGTCCTGGCCGCAGACGAACTGCGCCGGCGCACCGCTGGCGTGGTCGCGCAGGTCGAAGCGCGCCGGATCCATCATGCGCACGCCCTGTTCCATCAGCGCGCGTGCCTGGCGCAACTGGTGAGCGCGCTCCAGCTCGGCCAGCTGCAGCGGGCTGTTGACGCCCGCCACCTGCAACGCGTCGTCGATGCAGTGCGCCACGACCGGCACGCCCTGCGCGACGGCCATCGCAACCACGTCGGTCAGGTAGTACTCACCCTGGGCGTTGTCGTTGGTGAGCTGCGCCAGCCACGGGCGCAGCAGACGCGCGGGCACGGCCATGATGCCGCTGTAGATCTCGTCGATGGCGCGCTCGGCGGCGCTCGCGTCCTTGTGCTCGACGATGCGCTGCACTTGGCCGTCCGCCGCGCGCACGATGCGCCCGTAGCCCGCGGGGTCGGGCAGGCGCACGGTCAGCAGCGCCAGGCGGTCACTTCCGGCTGCTGCAATCAGCGCCTGCAGCGTGGCGGCCTCGGTCAGCGGAACGTCGCCCGAGAGCACGACGACGACGCCGTCGCCCGCCAGCACCGGCAGCGCCTGCTGCACCGCGTGGCCGGTGCCCAGCTGCGGCTCCTGGCGCACGAACTCCAGCGCCGGCAGCGCATCGCCCGCCTGCATCCAGCGCGCGCCAAAGGCCTCGACCTGCTCGGCGCCATGGCCAGTAACCACGATGGCCGAGCGCGCCTTGAGCTGCGCTGCCGTGTGCAGCACATGGCCCAGCAACGGACGGCCGGCCAGCTTCTGCAGCACCTTGGAGTGGCGGCTTTTCATCCGCGTGCCCTTGCCCGCGGCCATCACCACGATGTCGAGCGCGCTCATGCCAGCGTCACCCGTGCAAACTTGCGCTTGCCCACCTGCACCACGTAGGTGCCGGCGCCCAGTTTGAGACCGCGGTCGCTCACCGTGCCGCCATCGACGCGCACGCCGGCGCCGTCGATCAGGCGGTTGGCCTCGCTGGTCGAGGGGGCCAGGTTGGCCTGCTTGAGCAGCGCGCCAATGCCCAGCGGCGCGCCGGACAGCGCGACCTCGGGGATGTCGTCGGGAACGCCGCCCTTGCTGCGGTTCTGGAAGTCCGCCTCGGCCGCGTCGGCCGCGGCGGCGCTGTGAAAGCGCGCCGTGATCTCCTTGGCCAGCATGACCTTGGCGTCCTTGGGGTTGCGTCCGCCCTCGACCTCGCGTCTCAAAGCGGCAATCTCGGCCAGGCTCTTGAACGACAGCAGGGTGTACCAGTCCCACATCAGGGTGTCCGAGATGCTCAGCACCTTGGCGAACATGGTGTTGGCGTCCTCGGTGATGCCGATGTAGTTATTCTTGGACTTGGACATCTTGTCCACGCCGTCCAGGCCGATCAGCAGCGGCATGGTGAGCACGCACTGCGGCTCCTGGCCATATTCCTGCTGCAGGTGGCGGCCCATCAGCAGGTTGAACTTCTGGTCCGTGCCGCCCAGCTCCAGGTCGCTCTTGAGCGCCACCGAGTCGTAGCCCTGCAGCAGCGGGTACAAGAATTCGTGCAGGCTGATGGAGCTGCCGTCGCTGAAGCGCTGGTGGAAGTCGTTCCTCTCCATCATCCGCGCCACGGTGTACTTGGCGGCCAGCTGGATCATGCCGCGCGCGCCCAGCGCGTCGCACCACTCGCTGTTGTAGCGGATCTCGGTGCGCGCCGGGTCGAGCACCTTGGACGCCTGGGTGTAGTAGGTCTCGGCGTTGATCTTGATCTGCTCGGCCGTGAGCGGCGGGCGCGTGCTGTTGCGCCCCGACGGGTCGCCGATCAGCGTGGTGAAGTCGCCGATCAGAAAGATCACCTGGTGGCCCAGATCCTGCAGCTGGCGCATCTTGTTGAGCACCACGGTGTGGCCGATGTGGATGTCGGGCGCCGTGGGATCGAGCCCCAGCTTGATGCGCAGCGGCTGGCCCGTCGCCTCGGAGCGCGCCAGCTTGCGCGTCCAATCCGGCAGCGGCAGCAGTTCATCGACACCGCGCTGCGAGACTTCCAGCGCATGGCGCAAGGCGTCCGACAGAACCGGAGAATCGTCAACAGTCAAGGAATTCATAAGGGTTTTGGATATATCCACAGTATGGGCACTTTTATACTATTGCCCGTTTGTAGTGGTCGATTTTAAGAGCGCCAGCCATGCCCTTGCAGCATGAGCGCCCCCGGCCGCGCAGCCGACAACCATACCGCACTTGTCCGCCTTCGCCCGGGCCCACGAGTGCCTTCTTGCCCGGGGTACGTCACTTGAACAACGGTTTAACCACCACTTGCCAGGCTTTGCTCAACGTTTTGCAGCAAGGCATCCAACATCACCCCAAGCGCATCAGCGCCGCCATCGCGGCAGTGCTTCTCACCGGCGGCGGCGGCGCGTTTGCCGTCGCCCAGCTCGCGCCCGACCCGGCCGACCTGCCGGTCACCACGCTGACCGAGCCCGTCGCGTCGCTGGCCAGCGACCTGGCCCTGCCCGACCTGCTGGAAGCGCCAGCGTTCACGCTGTACCGCTCGGCCCACGTGCGCCGCGACGACAGCGCCGAGAGCCTGCTGCAGCGCCTGGGCATTGCCGACCCGCAGGCGTCCGGCTTTCTGCGCGCCGACGCGCTGGTGCGCGACAACCTGCTGGGGCGCACCGGACGCCAGCTCACCGCCGAGGCCACCGACGACCACCGCCTGCTGCGCCTGACCGCGCGCTGGGCCAGCGACGACAGCGACGACTTCCAGCGCCTGGTGGTCGAGCGCGCCAGCGACGGCAACTTTGCCGCGCGCATCGAGTCCGCCCCGCTCAGCGTGGGCACGCGCCTGGCCGGCGGCATCATCCAGAGCTCGCTGTTCGCCGCCACCGACGCCAACGCCATTCCCGACTCCGTGGCCATCCAGCTGGCCGAGATTTTCTCCGGCGAGATCGACTTTCGCCGCGCGCTGCGCAAGAACGACTCGTTCTCCATCGTCTACGAAACGCTGGAGGCCGACGGCGAGCCGCTGCGCACCGGCCGCATTCTGTCGGCCGAGTTCCACAACAACGGCACGACGCACGACGCCGTCTGGTTCCAGGAGGCGGGCTCGGACAAGGGCTCGTACTACACGCTGGCGGGCAACAGCATGCGCCGCGCCTACCTGAGCACGCCGGTGGCGTTCACGCGCATCTCCAGCAATTTCGCAATGCGCCTGCACCCCATCCACAACACCTGGCGCGCGCACAAGGGCACCGACCTGGCCGCCCCCCACGGCACGACGGTGCGCACCATCGGCGACGGCGTGGTCGACTTTGCCGGCTGGCAAAACGGCTACGGCAACGTGGTCTACGTCAAGCACAGCAACCAGCACACCACGGTCTACGCCCACCTGAGCCGCGTCAACGTCAAGAAGGGCGCGCGCGTGACCCAGGGCGACCAGATCGGCGCCGTAGGCGCCACCGGCTGGGCCACCGGGCCGCACCTGCACTTCGAGTTCCGCGTCGACGGCCAGCAGGTCGACCCGATGCAGATGGCCCGCAAGAGCGAGGCAGCCAAGCCCATCTCGACGGCCGCGCAGAGCGCCTTCAAGCAGGTGGCGCAGCAAATGCGCATCGAGCTGAACGCCGCGCAGACCATCGTGCAGGCCAAGGCCGACTGAGACTTTCACGCCCTTTCACCTCGCCACTCGCTACCGCGTGACCAACTGGTACATCGGCCTGATGTCGGGCACTTCGCTCGACGGGGTCGACGCGGTGCTGGCCGATCTGTCGCCCGATGCGCCGCGCGCCTGCCGCGTGGCCGGCCACACCAGCCTGCCCATGCCGGCGCCGCTGCGCGCCGAGCTGCTGCAACTCAATACCTCCGGAGACAACGAGCTGCACCGCGCCGCACTCGCTGCCAACGCGCTGGTGCGCCTGTACGCGCAGGCCGTCGAGCAACTGCTGCAGCGCTGCTCCGTCACGGCCGGGCAGGTTGCCGCCATCGGCGTGCACGGCCAGACGGTGCGCCACCGCCCCGGGCAGTTCGACGGCACGGGCTACACGCTGCAGCTGAACAACCCGGCGCTGCTGGCCGAGCTGACCAGCATCACCACCGTGGCCGACTTTCGCAGCCGCGACGTCGCCGCCGGTGGCCAGGGTGCGCCGCTGGTGCCGGCCTTTCACCAGTGCGTGTTCGGCCAGGCTGGGCGCGCCGTCGGCGTGCTCAACATCGGTGGCATCGCCAATCTCAGCGTATTGAGCGCGGACGGGAGCGTGCTGGGTTTTGACTGCGGCCCGGGCAATGCGCTGATGGACTACTGGGTCGCGCGCCACCGCGGCGCGCTGTACGACGAGGGCGGACGCTGGGCGGCCAGCGGCCAGGTTCTGCCCACCCTGCTCGCCCGCCTGTTGGCCGAGCCCTATCTGCACCAGCGCCCGCCCAAGAGCACGGGGCGCGACCTGTTCAATCCCGACTGGCTGAGCCGCCAACTGCAGGGTTTTGAAGACGCCGACCCCGCCGACGTGCAGGCCACGCTGGCGCAGCTGACCGCGCGCGCCAGCGCCGATGCCGCGCTGGCCTGGCTGCCTGCGGGCAGCCCGCTCATCGTCTGTGGCGGCGGCGCACTCAACCAGGATTTGTTGCAGCGCCTGGCGGAGCTGGCGCCGCAGCTAGGAGTGCAAGCCTCGGACTCGCACGGCCTGGCACCGCTGCAGGTCGAGGCCGCCGCCTTCGCCTGGCTGGCCCGGCGCTGCCTGCAGAACCAGGCGGGCAACCTGCCCCAGGTCACCGGTGCGGCCGGGCCGCGCGTGCTCGGCGCCATCTACCCGCGCTGAGAACGGGTTCAAGCGCCCAGATCGGGCTCTTTCGCCGTGGCGGCAGCCGTCGGCTCGTCGTGCGCCAGCTGGGAAAAGATGAACGCCGCCGCCAGCGTGAGCAGCCCCATGCTGGCAAACGTCGCCTGAAAGGCCTGCAGCGTCTGCTCGCTGGTGCCGGTGCCAAAGAAATCGGTGTAGGCGCCCAGCGCCGCACCGGCGGCGGCCACTCCCATGCCCATGGCCAGCATCTGCACCATCGACAGCAGGCTGTTGCCGCTGCTGGCCAGCGCCTGGCCCAGATCCTTGAGCGTCACGGTGTTCATCGCTGTGAACTGCAGCGAGTTGACGGCGCCAAACACCGCCAGTTGCACGATGCGCACGCCCAGCGGCTGCTGCGGCGTCATCAGTGCAAAGCTGGCCATCATCACGCCCACCGCAAAGGTGTTGCCCACCAGAACGCGGCGGTAGCCCAGGCGGGTGATCAAGGGCGTTGCCGCGCGCTTGACCGCCATGCCGGCAATCGCCACGGGCAGCATCATCATGCCGGCGTACAGCGGCGAATATCCCAGGCCCAGCTGCAGCATCAGCGGCACCAGAAACGGCATGCTGCCGCTGCCCAGGCGGGCAAACAGATTGCCCAGCAAGCCGATGCGCACCGTGTCGATGCCGAACAGCCGCGGCGAAAACAGCGGTCGGGGCGAGCGCGCCGCATGCAGCCAATAGGCCGCCAGCGCCGCCAGGCCGAACACCATCAGCACCAGCACGCCCGCCTGGCGCAGGCCGAGGCCGGACAGGCCGTCCAGCCCCAGCGACAGCGCCACCATGCCGAACGCCAGCAGCGCGTAGCCCACCAGGTCGAAGCGCCCGGCCGGCATGCGCTGGCCGCGCGGCATGTAGCGCAGCGTGGCCACCAGGCCAGCCACGCCGACCGGCACGTTGATCAGGAAGATCCAGTGCCAGGAGGCCACCTCGACCAGCCAGCCGCCCAGCGTCGGCCCGATCAGCGGCCCCACCAGGCCGGGGATGGCGACGAAGCTGATCGCCTCCAGGAACTCGTCGCGCGGGAAGGTACGCAAGATGACCAGCCGCCCCACCGGCAGCAGCAGCGCGCCGCCAAAGCCCTGCAGCACGCGCGAGGCGACCAGCAGATCCAGCGTCGGCGACAGCGCGCACAGCACCGAGCCAAGCACGAAGGCGACGATGGCGCCCAGAAAGGTGCGGCGCATGCCGAAGCGGTCGGCCAACCAGCCCGAGGCAGGGATCAGCATGGCCATGGCCAGTGAATAGGAGACCACCACCGACTGCATGCGCAGCGGGCTCTCCTGCAGGCTGTGCGCCATGGCGGGCAGCGCGGTGTTGACGATGGTGGCGTCCAGCGTCTGCATGAAAAAGCCGACGGCCACCAGCCACAGCAGCCGGGTGCGTGCGCGTGAGAACCTGTGTTTCATGGGATCAAAAAAGCCGCCCATCTGGCGGCTTGCTGAACGGTGGACAGTTCAATGTTCCGGAGGCGAGAAGCTCGACCCGCAGCCACAGGTCGTATCGGCGTTGGGGTTGCGGATGACGAACTGCGCGCCGTTGAGGTCGTCCTTGTAGTCGATCTCGGCGCCGACCAGGTACTGGTAGCTCATCGCGTCGATCAGCAGCGAGACGCCGTTCTTGGTCATCGTCGTGTCGTCGTCGTTGACCTCCTCGTCGAAGCTGAAGCCATACTGCAGGCCCGAGCAGCCACCGCCCTGCACGAAGACGCGCAGCTTGAGCGCCGGGTTGTTCTCTTCGGCGATCAGGTCGGCCACCTTGGAGGCGGCGCTATCGGTAAAGACGATGGGGTCGGGGAAAACGTCGGATTCCATAGTGGTTGCGGTGTTCATCGCAAGCTCCCGGAGGGTAGGTTTGCAAGGCCTGCATCGTACGTCAATGCGGCAAGTCCTGCTGCCGCGCCGGCTTTGGCGCAGCGTGCATGCAAGAAACGCAAAACCGCCCGGAATGGGCGGTTCTTCGGGTAGCGGCACGCGGCTCTTGCGAGCGGGCGCCGCAGCGGCTTCCAGGCTTTAGCGCTTGGAGAACTGTTTGGCGCGGCGTGCGGAGTGCAGGCCGACCTTCTTGCGCTCGACCTCGCGAGCGTCGCGGGTCACGAAGCCCGCTGCGCTGAGCTGGGGCTTGAGCGTGGCGTCATAGTCGATCAGCGCACGCGTGATGCCGTGGCGCGCCGCGCCGGCCTGGCCGGACTCGCCGCCGCCGTGCACGTTGATCTGGATGTCGAAGCTCTCGACGTGATCGGTCAGCACCAGCGGCTGCTTGGTGATCATGATCGACGTCTCGCGGCCAAAATACTGCTGAATGTCCTTGCCATTCACCGTGATCTTGCCGGAGCCCTTTTTCAGAAACACGCGGGCGACGCTGGACTTGCGACGGCCGGTGCCATTGTTCCATTCACCAATCATCTCGGCTCCTTAGCTTGCAAGCAGCTTGGGCTGCTGCGCGGTGTGCGGGTGCTCGCCGCCGCCGTAGACCTTGAGCTTCTTGATCATGGCGTAGCCCAGCGGGCCCTTGGGCAGCATGCCCTTGACGGCCTTTTCCAAGGCGCGGCCGGGGTGCTTGGCCTGCAGGTCGCGGAAGTTGGTCGCGGTGATGCCGCCGGGATAGCCCGAGTGGCGGTAGTACATCTTGTCGATGGACTTGGTGCCGGTGACCTTGAGCTTGGACGCGTTGATGACGACGATGAAGTCGCCGGTGTCAACGTGAGGCGTGTAAATGGCTTTGTGCTTGCCGCGCAGACGCAGGGCCACTTCGCTGGCGACCCGTCCGAGGACCTTGTCCGTGGCATCAATCACAAACCACTCATGCACGACCTCAGCGGGTTTTGCGCTGAATGTAGACATGTGTTTCTCTCTGAGAACTGGTTTGACGGCCCTTTTCCACGGTCGGTGCTCCTCATCGGTGGGAGCCTCTTAGGTGGGTTTCAGGAAGAATTCCTGCTTCGCCGCGGGGCCTGAGCTAGCGCTGCGAAGCTCGCCATTATACGAACATTGCGGTTCATGGCGGCAGGTACAGCCGCTGGCGCTCCTGCTCCTGTTGCTTTTGGCGCAAATCGACGCAGTGGGCGTGCTGTGCAAACGCCGGCAGCTGGCACTGGCGGTGGATGCACATGGGCCGCGCGATAAAGCCGGCGCCGGCGCAGGCCTGCAGTGGATCGGCCGCAGATTGGGCGGACTGGGGGGAGTCCGGTGTGGCATCGGCGCCTGCGTCCGCCGCAAGCGCGGCGGGACTGGCAGAGGCCGCGCTGACAGCGCTGGCGGTACGCACCGGCGCCCGGGTACGCACGCGCGGCGCCGGCCGGGCCGCAGCGGGGGCCGCGGGCGATTGCACGATCGCCGCATCGGCCGCAGGCGCATTGACCACGACGCCCACGTCCGCGCCCGCGCCCGCGCCCGCGCCTGCATCGGGCACGACTGCGTTGGGTGCTGGCGCACCGGTAACCGGCAAGCCTGGGTCGCCAGCCGCAGCCACGGCCAGGTGCGGGCTGGCGACGCGCCCGCCCTGCCCCCAGCCCATCCAGGCCAGCGCCGTCGCCAGCACGGCCACGCCCGCCGCAGCGGCAACCCACCGCCAGGGCCCACGGCGGCCCGCAGCGCGCGCGTGGCCCGCATGCGGGCGCCTCGGTGGCTCGCGCGGCGGCGTCTGCTCGGCCGGCCAGCCCGCGTCCATCGGCAGGGCCAGCGTCGTGGCAAAGCCGCCGTCGTCCTCGGGCGCGGCGGCGGCCACCTCGGCGGCCTGCTGCGCGGGAGCCGTGTCGCTGCCCGGCGGGCACCACGCGCCCTGCAGCTCGGCGCGAAAGTCGAACTGCTCCCAGCCCGCCGGGGCTTCGGCCATGTCCATGGCCTGCACGAAGGCATCGATCGACTGCGGCCTGTCCTGCGGCTGCACGGCCAGCGCCTGGTCGATGGCGCGCACGAACGCCGCGCCGTAGTGCACGCCGAACTGCTGGCCCACGGTGCGCGCGACGCGGCGAAAGCGCGGCATGCGGTCGCGCAGTGCACGCAGCGTGGCCGGCAGCGGCGCGTCGTTGCACACGCAGCCATGCACGACGGCGGCCAGCGCATACAGGTCGCTCCACGGCCCGCGGGGCAACGGACCGGCCTGGCTGATCTGCGGGGGCGAAGCCTGGCCAAACTGCTCCAGCGGCGCATAGCTGAGTTTGAGCGCGACGGGCTGGCCGTCGGCCGGCGCCAGCACCTGGCGCGCTGCGCCCAGATCCAGCAGCACGGGCGGGCCGCGATCCTGCAGAAAGATGTTGTCAGGCGAAATATCCAGGTGCAGCGTGTCGTGCGCATGCAGCACGCGCAGCGCACTGGTGACCGACCACAGTATCTTGCGCAACCATGCCTCGGGCGGCGGCGTGCGCATCAGCGCGCGCGCCTGGCGCAGCGTCATGCCGCCGTACAACGGCATGACCATGTAGGCGGTGCCGTGCTCCTGCCAGAAGCGCAGCACCTTGACCAGCGATGGATGGTCGAACTGCGCCAGCAACCGCGCCTCGCCGATGAACAGATCCAGCCCCGCCTGCAGCGCCTGCGCATCCGTGCCGCTGCGCGCCTCGACCTGATGGCCGGCAGTGCGCTGCGCCAGCGCCACCGGCATGTATTCCTTGATCGCAACGAAGCGCAGCAGCGCATGGTCGAACGCCTGGTAAACCATGCCGAATCCGCCGACGCCCAGCAGCTGGGTGAGCTCGAACTCGCCCAGGCGCATGCCCTGGGGCAGCGCCTGGGGGTGCAGCGGAACACGGGCATTCATGGCGGCGTGACGGCATCCAAAGCGTTGGCGCGCGCAGCAGGGCCGCACGCGAATGGTGGCAGCCGCAGCGGTTACCATCTGCAGCCAGACCCGCAATGTATCGAATTGTTAACAAATCACCACCATGTTCAGCTACCGCCATGCCTTTCATGCGGGCAACCACGCCGACGTGCTCAAGCACGTGACGCTGGTGGCCACCGTGCAACACCTGACCCAGAAGGAGACGGCGCTGACCGTGGTCGACACCCATGCCGGCGCCGGCCTGTACCGGCTGGACGGGGACTACGCGCGCACCAGCGCCGAGGCGCAGGACGGCGTGCGGCGCGTGCTGGCGGCCGGTGGCCTGACACCGCCGCTGCAGGCCTACGTCGATCTGGTGCGGTCGTTCCAGACCGGCGGCAAGGCGGCGGTCTACCCCGGATCGCCGTTTCTCGTGCAGCAGCAGCTGCGCGCGCACGACCGCCTAAAGCTCTTTGAGCTGCACCCCACCGACTGGCGCGCGCTGGCGGGCAACGTCGCCCAGCTGGAGGTAGGCCGCCAGGTGGCGGTACTGCACGAGGACGGCTTCGACGGTTTGCGCAAATTCCTGCCGCCGCCCTCGCGCCGCGCGCTGGTGCTGTGCGATCCCAGCTACGAGATCAAGAGCGACTACGAGCGCGTGCACACGCTGATGCAGGACGCGCTCAAGCGCTTCCCGACGGGCTGCTACCTGGTGTGGTATCCGATCATCGCGCGCAATGAGGCGCACGACCTGCCGCGCAAGCTCAAGAACCTGGCGCAGCGCTCCGGCCGCAGCTGGCTGCACGCGACGCTGGCCGTCAAGTCCGGCCAGCGCGGCGCCGGGCCGGACGCCCCGCGCCCGGGGCTGGCCGCCAGCGGCATGTTCGTGATCAACCCGCCCTACACGCTGGCGGCGCAGCTGCAGCAGGCACTGCCCCAACTGGTGCAGTTGCTGGGCCAGGATCAGTACGCGGGACAGACGCTGGAGAGCGGCGGAGGCTGAACGGCACGCGCGCCGGGCGTAGGCCGGCGCTCAAATCACATCGGCAGGCCGGGCAGCCCGCCCTTGAGACCTTTCATGCCGCCCATCTTCTTCATCATCTTCATCAGGCCGCCACCCTTCATCTTCTTCATCATGGCCTGCATCTGCTCGAACTCCTTGAGCAGGCGGTTGACCTCGTGCACCTGCACGCCCGCGCCCTGGGCGATGCGTTTCTTGCGCGTGGCCTTGATGATGTCGGGCTTGCGCCGCTCGGTGGGCGTCATGCTGCAGATGATGCCTTCCTTGCGCCGCACGTCGCGCTCGACCTTGTCCATGTCCATCTGACCGGCCTTGGCCGACAGCTGCGAGGGCAGCTTGTCCATCAGCGTGGACAGCCCGCCCATCTGCTTCATCTGCTGCAGCTGCGCGAGAAAATCGTTCAGATCGAAGCCGTCGCCGCTCTTGACCTTGGCGGCCAGTTTTTGCGCCGCCTCCATGTCCACGCCGGCCGTGACCTGCTCGACCAGCGCGACGATGTCGCCCATGCCCAGCACGCGCTGCGCGTGGCGCGTGGCGTCGAACACCTCCAGGCCGTCGATCTTCTCGGAGACGCCGGCAAATTTGATCGGCGCGCCGGTGATTGCGCGCACCGACAGTGCGGCGCCGCCGCGCGAGTCGCCGTCCAGCTTCGTTAAAACGATGCCGGTGAGCGGCAGCGCCTCCTTGAAGGCGCGCGCCGTGTTGACCGCGTCCTGGCCCTGCATCGCGTCGACGACGAACAAGGTCTCGACCGGTTTCAAGACCGCATGCAGGTCCTTGATCTCCTGCATCAGCACCTCGTCGATCGCCAGGCGCCCGGCGGTGTCGACCAGCAGCACGTCGAAGAAATGCCTTTTGGCGTAGTCCAGCGCCGCCAGCGCGATGTCGCGCGGCTTTTGCTCAGGACTCGATGGGAACCACTCGGCACCCGCCTGCGCAGTGACGGTCTTGAGCTGCTCGATGGCTGCCGGGCGGTATACGTCGCCCGACACCGTCAGCACTTTCTTCTTGCGCTTCTCGATCAGGTGCTTGGCAAGTTTTGCGGTCGTCGTCGTCTTGCCCGCACCCTGCAGGCCGGCCATCAGGATGACGGCGGGCGGCTGCGCGGCCAGGTTGATGTCGACCACGCCCTCGCCCATCGTCGCGGCCAGCTCCCTGTTGACGATGCCCACCAGCGCCTGGCCCGGCTGCAGGCTGCCCAGCACCTCCTGGCCCAGCGCCTTTTCCTTGACGCGGGCGACGAAGTCGCGCACCACCGGCAGCGCCACGTCGGCTTCGAGCAGCGCCATGCGCACCTCGCGCAGCATGTCCTGCACGTTCGACTCGGTGATGCGCGCCTGGCCGCGCATCTGTTTGACCAGGCGTGAGAGTTTTTCAGTCAGCGCGGAGGCCATGACCACAAGCTCCAGAGAGAGGGGGAAAAGCGCCGGCCCGCGATGTCTGCGGCGCCGTCGGCACAGCCCGGGGCACGAAACGAGGGGCTAAACTGCGAACCCATGATTCTACCCAGCGCATCCCCGCTCGCCTGGCTGGTCACCGCGGCTGCGGTGCTGGCCTACGCCGTGGCCGCGGCGCTGGTCTGGCGCGGCGACGCCGCCGCCCGCCGCCTGACGGTGGCGCCGGCCTGGGCACTGCACGCGCTGGCGCTGGCGCTGGGCCTGCTCGGGCGCCCGGCGTTGTTCGGTTTTGCGCCGGCGCTGTCGATGACCGCCTGGCTGGCGCTGACCACCTATGCGGTCGAACACCAGCTGCTGCCGCAGATGCGCACGCGCTGGGCGCTGCCGGCCATGGCGCTGCTGTGCGCGGCCACGGTGCTGGCGGCGGCCGTCTTTCCCGGGCGCGCGCTGCCCGCCACCGCCTCGGGCTGGCTGGCGCTGCACCTGATGCTGGGCCTGGCCTGCTACGGCCTGTTCGCCGCCGCCGTCGTTCACGCCTGGCTGATGGGCCGCGCCGAGGCGCGCATGCGCCAGGCCGCGCAGTCGCCCGCCGGCCTGCCGCTGCTCACGCTCGAGCGCCTGACGTTTCGCTTCGTGCAGGCCGGCTTCATCCTGCTGTCGGCCACGCTGGTCGAGGGCTTTGTGTTCGGTGAGCAGCTGTACGGCCACGCCTGGCACTGGGATCACAAGAGCGTGTTCTCGGTGCTGTCCTGGGTCGTCTTCGCGGTGCTGCTGCTGGGGCGCTCGCGCCTGGGCTGGCGCGGTCGCAGCGCCAGCCGCGTGCTGTACGCCGGCGCCACGCTGCTGCTGCTGGCCTATGTGGGCTCGCGCTTCGTCAGCGAAATCATCCTAAGAGGTTGAGAAGAAGTTCCCCATGCCCGCTTTGCACGCCAAAACACCCCCACTCATCGTTGCAAATACTCGCCATAGCCCGCACTATGGCTGCGTTTTGCGCCTCTATTGGGTGCGTTTTGACGCGCCTTTCGGGCACGACCAATTTATTCTCAACCTCTGAGCCGCGACGCATGAAATACCTGGTTCTGCTGGCCGTGCTGGTGCTCGTCTACGCGGCGCTGCGCCCGTCGCGCGCATCGCGCCAGGCACGCAGCGACCGCCACGCCGCGCCGCGCCTGGACAAGCCCCAGGACATGGTGGCCTGCGCTCGCTGCGGCGTGCACCTGCCGCGCAGCGACGCGATGACAGACGCACGCGGGCGCACCTATTGCTGCCAGGAGCACCGCGACCGTGGCCCCGCCTGAGAGTGTGTTGACGATCTCATCGCACTCCGAGCACGCCGGCGCCAACACACGCGGGCGCGACAACACCACCTTTCTGCGCCTGTGGAACGGCTTTCTGACCGCGCGCGTGATGGTCGCGGTCGCGCTGCTGGTGCTGCACCTGCTGGCATGGTCCTTCAGCCAGCAGGGCAGTGTGGCGGTGATGGCCTGCAGCTTCGGCTACCTGCTGGCCACACTGGTGCTGCGCATCGCCGCGCGCCACGCACCGCCGCCGCCGCAGCCGGGCGTGCAATGGCTGGCGTCGATCGGCGTGGACATCGCCGCCGTCGTACTGCTGCAGCTGCTGCAGGCGCCAGGCACTCTGAACTACACGCCGCTGCTGGGCCTGCCCATCCTGATGGCCAGCGTGCTGGGCACGCTGGTGCTGGCGCTGGGCACGACGGCCGCGGTCACGCTGCTGCTGCTGGCCTGGGCCTGGTGGCCCGGCAGCACGCGCGACATGGACGCCGCCTACCTGCAGGCGGCGCTGACCAGCACCGGCTACTTCATCCTCGCCTACCTGGTGCACCAGTTGTCGTCCTGGCTCACCCGCACGCAGCAGGTCGCGCAGCGCAGCCGCCTGGACGCGCGCACGCAAAAAGCCGTCAGCGCTCTGGTCATGGAGCATGTGGCCGACGGCGTGCTCGTCGTCGACCACGACGCGCAGGTGCACCTGGCCAACCCTGCGGCGCAGGCGTTGCTGGGCCGGGGCAGGCAAGCTCTAGCGCCGTTTGCGCTCGGCGCGCAGGCCGCCTGGGCGCCGCTGGTGCAGCTGGCGCAACGCCAGTTTGCCCAGCACCACCCGCAGCATGCCGACGTGACGCTGCTGCACCCGGGCCAGGGGCCGGTGGGGCTGCGCGTGCGCACCTGGCTCACGGCGCGCCAGGGCCATGACACCGATACCCAGGCGCCGCTGTGCGTGATGTTTCTGCACGACCTGCGCGAGATGCAGGCGCGCCTGCGCACCGAGAAACTCGCCGCAATGGGCCGCATGTCGGCCGCCGTCGCCCACGAGATCCGCAACCCGCTGGCGGCCATCGTGCAGGCCAACGCGCTGCTGGACGAAGACCTTGACGACCCCGTTCACAAGCGCCTGACGCAAATGGTGCACAGCAACGCCGAGCGCCTGATGCGCACGACCGAGGACGTGCTCGACATCGCCCGCGTGCAGCGCCAGGTGGCCAGCGGCGAATCGGCCGTGCTGACGCTGGACGACGAGGTGGGCCACATCGTCGCCGACTGGCAGGCGCATGCGCCGGCGTCGCGCACGCTGCAGCTGCAGCTCGATTGCGACGGCGTGCAGGTGGCCTTCGACGCCGAGCATCTGCGCCGCCTGCTGGTCAACCTGCTGGACAACGCGTTGCGCTACAAGGGGCCGCACGCCGATTCGCTGCGCCTGAGCACGCTGGTGCAGCCCGACGGGCGCGCCGTGCTGCAGGTCTGGAGCGACGGCGCGCCGCTGGATCAGTCGGTGCAGCAGCACCTGTTCGAGCCCTTCTTCTCGTCGGAAAGCCGCTCCAGCGGCCTGGGCCTGTTCATCTGCCGCGAGCTGTGCCAGCGCCACGGCGCCGCCATCGGCTACCAGCGCAGCACCGAGGCGCTGGCGCGCGGCGCCACCGCGGGCAACGCCTTCACCGTCGTGTTCCGCGAAACCACCCGCCCGGGCGGGCCGGCCTCGGTGTTTGACACAATCATCGTCTGAATGAGCCCCTCCGCCCCCGCCTCCATCCTGGTCGTCGACGACGAGCCCGACCTGCGCACCCTCTACGAGCTGACGCTGCTGCGCGCGGGCTGGCGCGTGCAGACCGCGGGCAGCGTCGGCGAGGCGCGTGAACACCTGGCAGCCAACCGCTACGACATCCTGATCACCGACATGCGCCTGCCCGACGGCCTGGGCATGCAGCTGCTGCAGGAGCTGCGCGCTCAGCAGCGCAGCGAGCGCTGCATCGTCATCACCGCCTACGGCTCGGCCGAGAACGCGGTCGAGGCGCTGCGCAACGGCGCCTTCGACTACCTGACCAAGCCGGTCGACTTGAAACAGCTGCGCACCGTCGTTGCCTCGGCCGCGCAAGGCGCTGCAGACCAGGCCGCCCCCGCACGGCCGGGCGCCGCCAGCGCCGCCGCGCCCGGCGACGGCCAGGCCGCACTGGCGCGCCTGGTGGGCGACTCCGCCCCCATGCGCCTGCTCAAGCAGCAGATCGCCAAGGTGGCGCTCAGCATGGCGCCGGTGCTGGTGCATGGCGAGTCGGGCACCGGCAAGGAGCTGGTGGCACGCGCGCTGCACGCCTGCAGCCAGCGCGCGCAAGGGCCGCTGATCGCGGTCAACTGCAGCGCGATTCCCGAGAGCCTGCTGGACGCCGAGTTCTTCGGCGCGCGCAAGGGCTCATACACCGGCGCCACGCACGACCGCGACGGCTTCTTCCAGGCCGCGCGCGGCGGCACGCTGTTCCTGGACGAAGTGGCCGAGCTGCCGCTGGCCATGCAGTCCAAGCTGCTGCGCGCCATCCAGGAGCGCAGCGTGCGCCCGCTGGGCGCCACGCAGGAAGAGGCAGTGGACGTGCGCATCCTCAGCGCCACGCACCGCGACCTGGCGCGCGAGGTGCGCGAAGGGCGCTTTCGCCAGGATCTGTTCTACCGCCTGAACGTGATCGAGCTGCGCCTGCCGCCGCTGCGCGAGCGCCGCGAAGATCTGCCCGCGCTGTGCCACGCGCTGCTGGCGCGCATCGCCCAGGAGGCCCACTGCGAGCCCATGGTGCTGGGCGAGTCGCTGCTGGCGCAGCTGATGCGGCATCCGCTCACCGGCAACGTGCGCGAGCTGGAAAACCTGCTGCAGCGCGCCGTGGCGCTGGGCGACGGCGCGCCGCTGCCCACGCACTCCGTCGACACGGCGCCGCCCGCGGCGGCCGAGCCCGCCATCGCGCCGGCCGCACCGGCCGCCGCACCGGAGCCCGGTGGCTCGGCGGCGCCCCACGACCTGCAGACCTGGCTGGACGCGCAGGAACGCACCATCCTGCTGCGCGCGCTGCAGGCGTGCGGCAACGACCGCACGGCCGCCGCCGCACGCCTGGGCATCAGCGCGCGCCAGATGCGCTACCGCATCGAGCGGCTGAACATTCCCCACACCGCAGACGGCACCGATGGCTCGCACAGCGATGACACGCACTGACGCAGCCGCACGCAATGCACCGTCCGCAGCATGGCGCGGCGGCTGGCTGCAGGGCGCACAGCGCTGCGCCTCGCCCCACCACGGTCCGCGCCCTGCCGGTGCCTGCATTGATCTGCTGGTCGTGCACTCGATCAGCCTGCCGCCGGGCTCGCACGACGCGCTCGCGGTGGACCAGCTGTTCTGCGGCACGCTGGACTGGGACGCCCACCCTTACTACCAGGCCATGCGCGGCCTGCAGGTATCGGCGCATTTCTTCATCGAGCGCAGCGGCCGCTTGCGCCAGTACGTGGACTGCGACCGGCGCGCCTGGCACGCTGGCGCGTCGCACTGGCGTGGGCGGGACGGCTGCAACGACGACTCGATCGGCGTCGAGCTGCACGGGCTGGAAGGCGAGCGCTTCGAGGACGCGCAATACCGGCGCCTGGCCTGGCTGGTGCGTGCGCTGATGCAGCGCTACCCGCTGCGCTTCGTCGCCGGCCACGAGCACATTGCGCCCGGGCGCAAGAGCGACCCCGGCGCGGGTTTCGACTGGCAGCGGCTGCAGGGCGGCTTTGCCGGCAGCGGCCTGTACTTCCCGCCGCATCGGTAGCAACCCTGAAGCCGCACGCCATCCGCCGCGCCGCGTAGGCCGGCACGCAACAAAACAAGCGCCCGCAACGCGCCAATGCTTTGCTTTTTGAAGCACAGCTTTCATAATTTCGGGCACTGGAAAACCTATGCACCATCGGGACACCCACGCTGCACGCGCACCGCACCACCGGCCTCCAGCCAAGCCACATCGGCCAGGCCGGCCCGGCACCGTCCTCTCCTATTTCCCGGCTGCCGCACGGCGCAGCCATTGATGCACAGCCCATGCCGTTCCCAACACGCTCCTCATGCGCCCGGACTGCCAAGTCCGCGCCGGTGGAGCGTCTTCGCCTTCATGGCATTCACCGAGTGACCATGAAACCCTGCCTGCCGCTCGCCGGCGTGCAATGTCCTTCGCACATCGACCCAAGGAGAAAATGATGGCCACTGCGAAAAAAGCCGCTGCGAAAAAAGCAGCTCCCGCCAAGAAGGCAGCTGCACCGGCAGCCAAGAAAGCCGCTCCCGCCAAGAAGGCCGCAGTTGCCGCCAAGACGGCTGCGCCCGCCAAGAAAGCAACTGCGGTAAAGCAGGCAGCGGCACCGGCGAAGAAGGCTGCACCCGCCAAGAAGGCCGCAGCGCCCGTCAAAAAGGCTGCGGCCCCTGCCAAGAAAGCCGCCGTGGCCAAGAAGGCCGCGCCGGTGAAAAAGGCTGCAGCACCGGTGAAGAAGGCGGTAGCGCCCGCCAAGAAGGCAGCCGCTCCTGCAAAGAAAGCCGCAGCACCGGCGAAGAAGGCGGCCGCTCCCGCCAAAAAGGCAGCTGCACCGGCAAAGAAGACCTCTGCACCCGTGAAAAAGACGGCGGCTCCCGCCAAGAAGGCTGCTGCGCCCGCGAAGAAGGCCGCTGCACCCGTCGCCAAGAAAGCCGCGCCCACCAAGAAGGCAGCAGTTGCGAAGAAGGCTGCTCCTGCCAAAAAGGCAGCTGCACCAGCACCGCGCACCACGCTCAATCCGCAGGCGGCCTGGCCCTTTCCGACGCAGCCCAAGCCCTGAGCTCTCTGCCCACCCAAAAAACAGCCCGGCCTGTCCGGGCTGTTTTCATTAGGGCCTGTTAACGCTATTTTTGGCGGTGCGAACATACTCAAAATGGCGTCAATCGAGACGTGCGACGCAACCCAGACTGGGTGTCTGGGCAAGGAGCGCAACAAAGAGTGGCGCCATTTTGAGTATGTTCCCTTCGGGTTGCGATCAAAAGGGCCATCGCCGGCGGCGCCAGCCTTGCCAAGGGTGGCACCTTGGCTGCGGCTGGCGCCGCCGGCGATGGCCCTTTTGATCACAACGCATCCGTCAAAAATAGCGTTAACAGGCTCTAGTCTGCCCGCGTTGCCGTGGCGCGGCAGCACGGACTCATTCGGCGGCGAAGTCCAGCGTGTAGTTTTGCGGGCCGCGCTGGGCAATCTTGCGCGCGCCCATGCGGTTGCCCAGCGCGGCGCAGCGTGCCAGCGACCAGCCGCGCTCCAGGCCGTAGAGCAGCGCACCGCGCCAGGCGTCGCCGCAGCCCGTGGGGTCAACGACCTGCTCGGGCGCGACCGGCTCGACGCGCGTGCACACGCCCTGCTCCCACACGTCGCAGCCCTGCGCGCCCAGCGTCACGGCCAGGCCGCGCACGCGCTGCGAGATGTCGGCCAGCGACCAGCCAGTGCGCTCGCTGAGCATCTTGCCCTCGTAGTCGTTGACCGCGACCCAGCTGGCCTGGCCAATGAAGCGGCGCAAGTCGTCGCCATCGAACATCGGCAGGCCCTGGCCCGGATCGAACACAAAGGGAATGCCGGCCTGCACCATTTGCGCGGCGTGCTCGATCATCGCCTCGCGCCCGTCGGGCGCAATGATGCCGATGCGCAGCGCCGCGTCGGCCTCGATGCGGTTGCCGTGCGCCAGTTGCATCGCGCCGGGGTGAAAGGCGGTGATCTGGTTGTTGTCGCGGTCGGTCATGATCATGGCCTGCGCGGTATAGGTCGTATCGGTCTGCCCGACCAGCGCGGTGTCGATGCCCAGGCTCTTGAGCCGCTGCAGATACTCGCCGCCGTCGCTGCCCAGCATGGCCATCGGCCGCGCGTCGCCGCCCAGCAGCTTGAGCGCATAGGCAATGTTGCCGGCGCAGCCGCCAAAGTCGCGCCGCAGCGTGGGCACGAGAAACGACACGTTCAGGATGTGCAGTTGCTCGGGCAGGATTTGCTGGGCGAAGCGCCCCTCAAAACCCATGATGGTGTCGAAAGCCAGCGACCCACAAATGACTGCAGCCATGGTGTTGTGTGTTCCTCGGTATCAGGGATAAAAAACCAGCAGGCGGTAGCCAGCCACCGGTGCTACGCCAGCCTGCACGCGCAGGCGCAACGTGCCGCTCCAGCTGGCTCGCGCCTGCATCTGCGCAGGCGCCGCCATTTGCTGCGCCTGGATCACGCGGCGCAGCAGCGGCCGGCCCTGCTCGTCGGTCAGCGTCAGCTCCAGCGCGGGCGTGGCGACGGCCATGTCCGCCTGGTTGCGCAGATCCAGCCGCAACTCGTAGGTTGCGGCCGCGCCGTCGACCTGGAGAAAGCTGGAGCCATCGATCACCACGGCGTCGATGCGCCGCGGCGCCTGCACCGTGCACTGCAGCGGCTCGCACAGCGCGGCCAGCAGCGGGCGCAGCACCGGGTAGCGCGCGGCCAGCATGTCGCGCTCGTGTACCAATACCTGAAGCGCCAGCGCGGCCAGCAGCACCAGCGCCAGCACCACCAGCGCCAGGCGCACCAGCGGCCTGCGCCAGAACGCCTGGCGGCGCGCGGCGCGCACGAACTGCGGCTCGGCCACGCCTGCGTCGTCATGCGCTGCGGCATCCGGGGCCCAAGCGTCCGCGGCGGGCATATCTGCCGCCTCGTCGGCTGTGTCGTCCAGCGCCGTTGCGCCGTGCTCCGGAAAATTCTGTTCTGCCTCGCCCGGCTCCGCTGCTTCCGGCTCTGCTGTGTCCGGTTCTGCGGGCGTTGCTACTTCCGACTCCTGCGGGTTCTGCTCGGCCATCTCGCCGCGCTCGGCGTCCGCCGTGCCGACATCGGCCTGCTCCCCCACGGCCTCCAAGGTCGCGCCATCCGGGGCTTCCGCCGGAATCCAGGAGGGCTCGGCGCCAGCCGCGTGCTCCATCTGTGCATCGGACAGCGGCGTGAAAACATCTTCCCCCTCGTCCTCATCGGGGGAGAACCCGCTGAGGAGATCCAGCTCACCCTCGTCGTCCGCCGCGCCGTTCACGCCGTCATCGACGGGTGACGGATCGTGCGCGGGCATGGGCTGCTCGTCGCTGCCCTCTGGCAACAATGCCGCTTCCCACTGCGGCCCGGCCACGTGCTCCGAATCCGGCTTCGGTTCCGCTTCGGCGTCGGTTTCCGTGCTGTCCGGCGGCGCACCGTTCTCACGGGCGCTGCGCCAGACCTGCGGCGCCGAGGCATCGGCGACTGGTTGCGGCGGCACCTGCGGCGCCTGCCACAGGTGCTGTCGTGCCTCGAACACCTCGTGGCACTGGCCGCAGCGCACCCAGCCATCGGAAATGCGCAATTGGTCGGCCACCACCTTGAAGGCGGTCTGGCAGTGCGGGCAGCGGGTGATCTGGCTCATCGAGGGGGCATTGTAGGCAGGCACCCAACCGCGTTCGCGATGGCCTGCCGGGCCTTGTTCAGGCGGCCGCGCGCTGCGCCGTCATTAGTATCCAGCCGTCGTCGCTGTCTGCCACGCCCAGCTGCAGCCATGGCGCGTAGGCCTGTTGCAGCTCCTCGGCCTGGCGCTCCAGAATGCCGGCCAGCACCAGATGGCCGCCGGCGGCGACGTGGGCGCACAGCAGCGGTGCCAGCACCTTGAGCGGCGTGGCCAGGATGTTGGCCAGCACCGTGCCGTACAGGCCCTGGGCGCGCTCGGGCAGGCCGGCGTTCAACTGCACGCCGTTGGCCTGGGCGTTGTCCAGCGTGGCCTGCACCGCGGCCGGGTCGATGTCGACCGCGTCGATGTCCAGCGCGCCGAACTTGGCCGCGCCAATGGCCAGAATGCCCGAGCCGCAGCCGTAGTCGAGCACGCGCCCAAGGCGGCCCGCCGGCCGCTGCGCAATCCAGCGCAAGCACATGCGCGTCGTCGGATGCGTGCCGGTGCCAAACGCCATGCCCGGATCCAGGCGGATGCTGCGCGTGGCCTGCGCCGACAGCTCGTGCCAGCTGGGCACGATCCAGAAGTCGGGCGTGATCTCCACCGGCGCAAACTGCGACTGGGTGAGGCGTACCCAGTCCTGCTCGGCCACCGGCTGCACCGACTGGACGCTGCAGCCGGCAAAAAAATCCTGCAGCCCGAGCAAGGCGGCCGCCTCGCGCGCAGCGTCTTCGGTGCCAAACAGCGCTGCCACGCGGCTGCGCTGCCAGCCTTCGCGGTCGACGGGCATGCCGGGCTCGCCAAACAGCGCCTGCTCGGCCGCGGTGTCGGCGTCGGCGTCCTCGACCGACACGCTGAGCGCCTGCAGCGCCATCAGCGCGTCGCTCACGATCTCGACCCGCTCCTCGGGGCACAGCAGGCGCAGCTCAAACATGATTTTTCCCTTGGCTTGGCATCACAAAAAAACAGGCAGCCATTGCCTGGCTGCCCGTGTCGGCGTTGCTTGCAAAAACGCCATCAGCGGCTGCGCTGCGACAGCCACTCCTCCAGGTAGTGGATGTTGGTGCCGCCGTCGACGAACTTGGCATCGACCATCAGCTCCTTGTGCAGCTCGATGTTGGTGTTGATGCCTTCGACCACCATCTCCAGCAGCGCTGTGCGCATACGCGCCAGCGCCTGCTCGCGCGTGTCGCCGTGCACGATGATCTTGCCGATCATCGAGTCGTAGTTGGGCGGCACGAAGTAGTTGGAGTAGGCGTGCGAGTCCACGCGCACGCCGGGGCCGCCGGGGGCGTGCCACGTCGTGATGCGCCCGGGCGACGGCAGGAATTTGTACGGATCCTCGGCGTTGATGCGGCACTCGATGGCGTGGCCCTTGATCTGGATGTGGCGCTGCGAGAACGGCAGCTTCTCGCCGGCAGCCACCATGATCTGCGTTCGCACGATGTCCACGCCGGTAATCCATTCGGTCACCGGGTGCTCGACCTGCACGCGCGTGTTCATCTCGATGAAATAGAACTCGCCGTTCTCGTACAGGAATTCGAAGGTGCCCGCGCCGCGGTAGCCGATCTTCTTGCAGGCGGCGACACAGCGCTCGCCCACCTTTTCGATGAGCTTGCGCGGAATGCCTGGCGCCGGCGCCTCCTCGATCACCTTCTGGTGGCGCCGCTGCATCGAGCAGTCGCGCTCGCCCAGGTAGACCGCATTCCTGTGCTTGTCGGCCAGGATCTGGATCTCGACGTGGCGCGGGTTCTGCAGGAATTTCTCCATGTAGACGGCCGGATTGCCAAAGGCGGCGGACGCCTCGGCCTTGGTCATCTGCACCGCGTTGACCAGCGCCGCCTCGGTGTGCACCACGCGCATGCCGCGCCCACCTCCGCCGCCGGCGGCCTTGATGATGACCGGGTAGCCGACGCTCTTGGCGATGCGCCGTATTTGCACCGGGTCGTCAGGCAGCTCGCCGTCCGAGCCCGGAACGCAGGGCACGCCCGCCTTGATCATGGCCTGCTTGGCCGAGACCTTGTCGCCCATGATGCGGATCGACTCGGGCGTCGGGCCGATGAACTGGAAGCCGCTTTTCTCGACGCGCTCGGCAAAATCGGCGTTCTCGGCAAGAAAGCCGTAACCGGGGTGAATCGCCTCGGCGTCGGTCACCTCGGCCGCCGAGATGATGGCCGGCATGTTCAGGTAAGACAGAGGAGACGGCGCCGGGCCTATGCACACCGCCTCGTCGGCCAGCTTGACGTACTTGGCGTCGCGGTCGGCCTCGGAGTAGACCATCACCGCCTTGATGCCCAACTCGCGGCAGGCGCGCTGAATGCGAAGAGCAATCTCTCCCCTGTTGGCAACCAGAATTTTCTTGAACATAGGCTGGGCCGCCTTATTCGATGATGAACAGCGGCTGGCCGTATTCCACTGCCTGGCCGTTCTCGCCCAGGATGCGCGTGACGGTGCCGCCCTTGTCGGCCTCGATCTCGTTCAAGATCTTCATGGCCTCGATGATGCACAGCGTCTCGCCTTCCTTGACCTGTGAGCCCACCTCGACGAAAGACTTGGCGCCTGGGCTGGGCGAGCGGTAGAACGTGCCCACCATGGGCGACTTGACCACGTGGCCATTGATGGCCGGTGCTGCCGGTGCCGGCAGTTCGGCCACCGGGGCTGCCGGCGCGGCCGCCGCTGCAGGTGCTGCCTGCACAGGGGCGGCCACCACCTGCTGCACCACCGTGCCGCTGCTCTTGACGATGCGAACCTTGCCCTCGGCTTCGGTGATCTCGAGTTCGGACACATTCGACTCGGAAACCAGGTCAACAAGGGTTTTGAGTTTGCGCAAATCCATGGGAGCTCCAACAACGAAACAAGAGGCGGGAATGTACCTCAAAATTCGTTTATTGCAACGAATTACTCTTAATTTACGGCATTTACACGACCAAACACGCCGCACGCCGCTCTTCGGGCTGCAAGACGCACAGTGAAACAGACGCCAACTGTGGTCAAGACACGCGTTCGTGCGTGCCCGGCCCGATCCATCCCTTCACAGCGAGGCCACCCACCGATCCAGGTCATCCTCCTTGAGCTGGCCCATTTTACGCTGGGCGATGCTCCCGTCTGCAGCAAACAGAATGGAGAAAGGCAGGCCGCCCACATCGTTGCCCAGGTCGCGCGAGAACTGCGTGGCCGTCGCCTGCCCCAGCGCCAGCGGAAAATCCAGCGCCATGCGCTGCAAAAATTTGTGCACGTTGCCCGGTTGGTCAATCGCCAGACCCAGCACCTGCCAGCCCTTGTCCCGGTGCTGGTGATAGAAGCTGTTGAGCAGCGGCAGCTCCTCCACGCAGGGCGGGCACCAGGTAGCCCAGAAGTTCAGCAGCAAGGGCTTGCCGGCAAAGGCCTGCATCGCCACTGGCACGCCGTCGATCCCGTCGAACTGCGCTGCCCAGAAGGCATCGAGCACGCCGTCGGCCAGCCCCGACGGCTGCATGCGCCACCACCCCCAGCCCGCGCCCGCCAGGCCGGCGACGGCGCCCAGGCCATAGGTCAGCAGGCGCCGGCGCCCAGTCATGCCCTTGGCCAGCGCGCCCTGAGGCTCGCCCGAAGGCGGAATAAAAGAGGAGTCATTCGTCGTCATCGCAGCCTCGCCGTCTCGTTGGTCGCCGCCTCGCCGGCCTGCATCAGGCGGCGCACCGCCTGAGCGTCGCCGCGCGGCGCGCGCCCGCGCACATCCGGGCGCAGTGCGCCGCGCAGGTCGTCATGGTCGTAAATCATCAGGTGCACGCCGACGAAACCGCCCAGCGCATCGCAGCGCACGTCCAGCCCCAGCACGTCGACGCCTTTGCCATGCAGCCCAGCCACCTGCCCCACCTGGTAGTCCACGCCCTGGTTGATCAGCGCGATCTCGGCGGCCTTGGGGTCGTCGCAGAACAGCGCCAGCTGAATGTCGGACAGGCGCGTGGCCGTGCCATACCAGACGGCGCCGCACAGATAGGGATGAAACGCATCCAGGCGCTGCATCCATTGCAGCGCCAGCGCGCGCAGCGTCTGCAGCTCGAAGGGCTGGGTGTCGGCGCAAAACAGCGCAATGTGCTCGCGCACCGCGTCCTCAACCACCTCGTTGCCCGGCAGCGGCGTGCGCGCCGGCAGGCCCAGCTCGCGTACCGCGCGGCGCTTGGCTGCGCCCCAATCCTGGCCTTCTTCCACGATCAGGCGCGCCGCGGTGGCGGCAATCTCCAGGGCAATCGGATGATCCATGGCGCGATTGTGGCCCAGCCGCCCCGGCGCCACGCCATGCCGGGCGGCACATCGGGGCTTTGCCGCCCCTGGGACTTGAGCGGCGCCGCCCTAGGGATGCTCTGAATAACTCACCTCCAGGCGTGCTACGCCTGGGCTATTTTTCAGATGATGGAATTTGAGTTGACTTCGGCAGGGGCAACTATTTTTTTGCCCGCCGATCGGGGCGTTTTGCCCCTTTTGGCGGCCCGCGCCCTGCTTTCGGGCGCACTCATCCCCGTGCTCCTTGCTGCTGCATCAACTGATGGCGTGCCATCCACAGGTTGGACAGCGCAAACAGCGTCACGATCTGCAGAGTGTTTTTCTCCAGGCCTCGGTAGCGCACCTTGGTGTAGCCAAACTGGCGCT